>JBFILE010000017.1:0-21071 GCA_041599855.1 Thermoplasmatota archaeon | reverse complement strand
TTCCACGCGCTCCGCCACCCTGGCACAATCGACGCCTGGCTGTGGACTTCGGCTTAAGTGGGCACCACCACCGGGGGGCACCCACGCAACCCTCGATTGCGCAGGCACCTGTCGCCACCTCATCACCCCTCGGCCGTACAGGCACGCCGGATGCATGACATGCACATGGTTGAGACAATCGGGCTTATATCCGCGGAGCGTCTAAGAGGGATTGCAATGAACGTTACGCGTGCCAGCGCGTACGCTCCTTCTCTCAAGGTTTGGATCGAAGTTGAGATCCATGACGGAGTTCTCCATCGTGTAGACCTCCGCGAGCGTCGGACCGAATCGTTCCCCGAGTCGCCGCGCCACCCTGTGATGGCGCGCATCCTCCGTCACCTCCAAACGGGCCGTGAGGATTTCAGCGACCTCAACGTGGACGATTCCGCACTCACCGAGATGGAGCGCGCAGTGATCGAAGACCTACGAATGCTTCCTGCGGGCAAGACGACCACGTACGGCGACATCGCCGAACGGATCGGTCGCCCACGCGGCTCGCGGGCCGTCGGCAATGCCGTCGGAAAGAACCCCTTTGTCATCGTCGTCCCCTGCCACCGCGTCGTCCAGAAGAACGGCGACCTCGGCGGATACTCCGGCTGCGGCGGCCCCGTGACGAAGAAGCGCCTCCTCGAAATCGAGGGCGCCATCGCGAAGCCCGTCTACCTCGAATGAGGGAGCGGCCCCGCGCGCGACCGCAGCCCGGTGAGCGTAAGCCTTGGCGCAAGGAAGGCTTCCCCGGGCAGGCCAAGGAATCAGGCGGCCACCCCCCACGCCGACGAAACGGCTCCTCGCGGCGCAGTAACTTAATTAACCCCAACCACAATGCGCGGCTCCGGCCCACCCGAGCCCAGGGTGGAATCCGCTTATCGCCGCGTTCCCTTGTGCAAGGGGCGAATGGCAACCATCACGAGGAATCATCATGGCCAAGCGCACCAAGAAGGCGAAGTCCGTCGGCCGCTTCGGCGCCCGTTACGGTGTCAAGATCCGCCGCCGCATCCGCGAAATCGAGGTCCGTCAGAAGGCAGACCACCCCTGCCCCTCCTGTGCCGCCGTTCGCGTGACGCGCATCTCCACCGGGATCTGGCAGTGCCGCAAGTGCGACCACAAGTTCGCCGGCGGCGCGTACTACCCCGAAACCCCGGCCTTCAAAGCGAGCCAGCGCCAACTACGCGAGGTTCTCGCTGTCGAGGAGGCTCCGGCTGCCCCGGTCGAGGAAGAAGCCCTCGCACCCGACGCGGAGGAGTGACGCGTGGACTACCGCTGCGGGAAGTGCAAACGCAACATCGAGTTCGACACGAACAACATCGGCATGCGTTGCCCCTACTGCGGCAGCAAGGTCTTCTACAAGGAACGACCCACCGTTGCGAAGAAGGTCCGGACCCGTTGAGCGGGTACACGGCCACGGTCGTCCTCTCGTTCGACACGCCCGTCGAAGCCGACGTCATCAGCCGCGCCCTCGCTCCGGAAACCGTGAGCGAGGTCGCGCGCCCCCGCGGCCCCCGCGGGCGCACCCGGATCGAGCGGGACGGCGAGGGCGGAATCATCATCCGTGTCGAGAGTCCTGACCTCGTGTCCCTCAGGGCCGGATTGAATTCCTACCTCCGCTGGGCCCGCACCGCAGAGGAATCCTTCGCGGTTGCCCAAGGTGCCCCGACGGATGCCGAACAACAAATGGAGTGAGAACATGGCAAGCGAACTCCCGCCCCACATCCAGAACCAACTCGCCCAGTTGCAAGAGCTCCAGCGCCAGGCGCAGGCGGTTTCGCAGCAGCGCCAACAGCTCGAGATGAGTGCCCGCGAACTCGATCGCACCATCGATGCCTTGGCGAAGACATCCGACGACGCACCCATCTACAGGTCCGTCGGGTCCCTCCTCATCCGGGCGAAGGACAAGGCTGCGCTCACCGGCGACCTCACCGATGAGAAGGAGACGGCGGACGTGCGCCTTGAGACCATGAAGAAGCAGGAGACGCGCCTCAAGGAACGTCTCACGAGTCTCCAGAAGGAACTCGAAGCGGCACTCAGCCAGCGCTGAACCCACTCCTCCGGACTTGCCAGGCAGGCTGCGGATCAGCCTGCCTTGCCGTGTGTCGGCACCTTGGACTCCTAGCGCCACCGCCACCGCCACGGCCGCCGCAACCGACCTTCACCGCCGCCTCATTTCGCGGCCGTTGGGCGCGCGGCGGTCCATGGCTCCGATTTCGGGGCGTCCGCAGAAATTCCCCTTCCGATGCCCGGACGCGCCCCCGTGTTTTCCCGGCATGTCGTCGCAAGCCCGGTGCGCGCCGCTGGTCCGCATCCGGCCGCACCACGCCGCGGGCATTCAATCGGTCCTTGGCCCATTGTCGCCTCGGCGGACCGCGGGCCCCCTCCTTCGCCCACGCAGCACCGCTCGCACCGCGAACCTTTTTCCCCCAAGGCAGACCAGCCCCGGACGAGCCCGCGCACGAACGGGCCATGCCCGGTGCGCCCGGCACCGCCCTGACTCCCATCCCGGCCCACCGCGGACTGCCAATTCCGGCATTCCGGTTCAACAACACTTCCGAAACGATTAAGCCTGTACTCGTCTGGTCGGCGCTTCCGTCGGACATCCGCCCTCCTCGTCGTCGAATTAAATACGATTAAATACGGCGCCAAGGATTGCGAGAGGCCCAACGGTCCATTGCCCAGGGGTGACGTGCATGATCCGTAGGATTTTTCCCAACACGCTCATGGCGATTGTTATCGCCGCATTGCTGATTCCCACGCTGGTTCCAGCGGTGCAAGCGGCCGGTGGTGCACCGTCCGTCCAATCCACATATCCACAGCAGGTGGACAGCCCGGTTCTCGGCATCGGCCTTGAAGCAACAGGCAAGTATGCTGCCGTGGTCGTGCGCTCCGCGCCCCAGAGCTGCACCCTCGGCTTCTGCCCGCGAACCGGCAGCGCCGACTGGTACGGCATCGAGTTCGGGGACCTCCCCAAGTTCGATGGCGAAGAGTACGGCGACAAGCAGGCCTTCGCAAACTCAAGCCAACTCATCACGGTCGCCGCAGGCGACGGTGTCAGCGTCGGCTCCTACTTCGCAACCGCCGGCCCCGGCAACATGCTGCGGTTCGGCCAATTCAGTTCCTTCACGTTCCCGTGGGCGAAGACCCTCGAATCCAGCGCGGAGTTCAAGGGCATCGCCCTCTCGAAGAACGGTGACCGGTTGGCGGTGCTGACGTACAGCGTCACAACCGGCAACAGCAAGGTCACCGTGTACGAGACGGGCGGGTCCACGCCCGGCAGGGTGGACTGGGAACGCACCCTTGACAACGAGTACGGCATGGCCCTTGCGGTCGGCCGCGATTCCGGCGCACTGGCCGTCGCCACCAACAAGAACCTCTACGGGTTCAGCATCAACCGCGCGCCGTCCGTGGAAGGCAAGGACTACTTCCGCTACGGGATCGGCGGACACGTGGTCTCCGACCTGAAGGTGAGCGACTCCGCCTCCGCCACGTGGATTGCGGCAGTGACACAGGGCAAGATCACGAGCAGCGGCCAGAACAGCCGCCTCTTCTACATCCAGAACACGGCCGCCGGATTCGCGGCGCCCCAATCGGCGACCCTCCTCGGTCGCGGCCTCAGCGTGGACATCAACACCGATGGCTCGCGGGTCGTCGCCGGCACGTCCTCCGGACGCCTGTACCAGTTCGAACGCAGCTCCGGTGCCCTTGCGAGCATCGACGGGTCGCCGCGGAGCATCGGCACCGGCGCGGCCGTGTCCCACGTGGACTTCGACGCCTCCGGAAACTACCTGGTGGCCGCGGTCGGCACCATCCTCTACGGCTTCCACCGCGACTACCCGGATGCGCCCATCTGGCTCATCCAGGAGTTCGGCGGCGGGAAGATCACCCAGATGGATTTCGCGGAGAATGCCCGACGCATCGTCGTGGCCACGGACGCGCCGTCCGTCTATGCGTTCGACGTGAAAACCCGCGGCAAGGCCACGGCGGACTCCGCCAAGGTCGGACGCTTCGTGGAACCGCGCGAGCGCATCGACTACGAGTTCACGGTCTCGAACACCGGGAACACCGTCGACAAGTACGACTTCAACCTCCGGAACATCCCAGCCGGCTGGGACATTCCCGAGATCAACTCCCGCACGCTGATCCCCGGCGAATCCGTCCCCATGAAGTACAACGTCACGACGGCGGCAGGCGCCGAGCCGGGCCCGTACTTCTGGGACGTTGAAGTCTTCCGCCGCGGCGACCCGACGCCCACGTCCACCCTCCGCTACTGGAGCAACATCACCCACGTGGCCGCCATCCGGGTGGAAGCCAACCAGCGCACGTTCAACCTGGAGCCCGGGGACACCCAGAGCTTCACGTACACCATCTCGAACAACGGGAACGCGAACGCCCTCGTGAACATCACCGCAAGCCAGGAGCTGAACCCTCCCGGCACCGAGTGGGGCCTCACGCTGGAGCGCACGCAGGTCATCGTGAAGAAGGGCGAACCGGTCCGCCTCACCGGCGGAATCTCGGTGATCGACGGGGTGCCGAAGGGCGTCACGAACAAGATCACCCTCAACTTCGAGTACAACGGGCTCATCCGTTCCACGCTCCCCATCACGGTCCGGATCAGTCCCGACTACCGTCTTGGCCTTACGCCGGACAAGACCGTGTTGGACGTGGAAGCCGGCAGTCTCGGCCAGGTCCTCTTCCGGATCACGAACAACGGGAACGCGGAGGACATCATCGTCCTCTCCTCGTCCATCGGCGATTCGGCGCAGGCCTCCAAGTGGTCCGTGACGATTCCGCAGGACCGCGTGACCGTCAAACCCGGTGAACCCAAGACCGTGGCAGTGAACTTCGAGCCCGCCAAGGATGCGTCGAACACGGTCATCACCATCCAGGCGCAGGGCGCCGGAGAGGAGCCCCAAAAGGTATCCATCCGGGCAAGGGTCCTTGCTCCGCCCGAGGATGATGGTGGTCTGTTCACGCCCTCGCTCTCGGCCTCGTGGCTGGTCATCGGCGCCATCGCGCTCGCGTTGACCGTCCGTCGAAAGCGCACGTAATCGGTGTTACCATGAAGCGATCCTCCGTCACCACCCTCGCCGTGCTCGCCCTTCTCCTCACGGCCTCGTTCGCCCTCTCGGCGGACGCGGCCGAGCCGAAGCGGCGCACGTGGGCACCGTACGATCTCGGCGCTCCCGTGAGCGCCCTCGCCCTCGCGCGTGACGAAGGATCTGCCATGTACGCGGGCCTCGCGCCGCCTAATCCGTGCGACCCGAGCGGTGCGTCCGGCAGTACCGGGCAGGGGGTGGCACGGTGCGTCTACCTGAACCAGGTCCGACTTGATCACGCCACCGGCCCAATGTTCCCGATGAGGGACGTGAACGGGAACCCGGTTCCCAACAATGAAAGCTTGGCGGCCACCAAGACCCGGAGCGGTATCGGGATCGCCGCGGACGGTCGCAGCTGGGTCGCCATCGAGAACCACAACGGGGAGGATCCTCCGCGCCCCAACGTGTACTACGGCGGGTCCGCGCATCCCGCGTGGACCCAGATCCTCCGCGGCATTCCGCAGGATGTCGCCATGTCCGCAGACGGATCGTTGATCGCCGTGGCCTCCGGCACCGCCGAGATCGGCTACCGGATGATCGCTTGGTCCAGCCTCGGGTTCACGACCACCGATTGGAGGGTTGCAGGGCCGATCACGTCGGTCGCCGTCAGTGGCGACGGACAGTGGATCGTGGCCGGCGGTGTCGAGATCATCGAGGACACCGTGACCGCTCCCGTGGTGCACCTCTTCAAGCTGCGGGGAACGGCGCCGGTGTTCACGTGGACCGGCACGGCCGCAAACTTCTCCGAGGTTTCCACGGTCAGCATCAGCCGCGACGGGCTCCGGTTCGCCGCAGGCCTGCGCGGCGGCGGCGTCGTGTTCTTCGAGAATGCGGGGGCGCAGACGGCTCGGGGCGCGACCGTCCTGGCCGCCGGAACCACGCCGGTCCGGGAGATCGCGATGAGCGACGACGGCGCGCGCGCATACGTTGCCCACGGTCAAGGCATTGCCGCCTTCGAGGTCAAGGGGCGCGTCCACCAGCGCGTCTGGAACTTCACCGCCGCCAATGGCTTCAACGATGTGGCCACCACCGGCACGGGCGACCTCGTCCTCGCGGCCGGCCCGTCCGGCCTCTACGGGTTCCCCATGGACGAGGCTACGCCGCTCTTCCGGACGGTCGGCGCCTACTCGCAGGTGGAAGTGAACCGGAACGGCAGTCGCGCCGCGTATGCGCGTGGCGGCGTCGTGGACGCCGGCGTCCTGCTCCCGCGGCTCGCATTCGGGTACCCGGGCCCCGCAGACGAGCCCATGTCGGTGCCGACGGAGGTTCCGAGGATCGCTGCGCAAAGCAGCCGCGTCATGAACCTTGTCATCGAGAACCAAGGCATCCGCGGCGACCGTGTGCGCCTCGCACTTCCCACATCGTTCGAAGCCAAATTCAGCCTGAACGCGACCGAGATCGACGTGCCGCCCGCCGGTTCCCGCAAGGTCGCACTCACCATCACGCCGTCCCTTGAGGCCCGGCCGGGTGACTACGCGTACAACATGAGCGCCACGAGTCTCGTGACCGGCGAGCGCGTGAATCTCACGATTCCCTTCGCCATCCCGCAGACCCTCTCGTTCCAGCTCACCCTCGCGGGGAACACGAACCGCAGTCTTCTCCGCGGCCAGACGGAGGAGGTTTCCGTCGTGCTCGACAATCGGGCAAGCAACGACGAAGCCCTCGTACGCCTCGCCGCGGTCCAGGCGCCCTCCGCGGGTCCCGAGTGGCTGGTGCAGGGAATTCCCCTCGACCCGGTCCCGATCCCGCGTGGGTCCCTCCAGACGTACCGCGTGCGCATCACGGTGCCCGGGAACACGCCGAACGGGACGACGAACGCGATTGCAATCTATGCGGATGCCGAGGGTCAGGGCACGGCGACGTCGGAGACGATGTTCTACACCGTGAATCCGGTCATCGGCGTGAACGTCACGACCCCGTCGCGGCTGAAGCTCGTTCCGCCCGGCGAGCGCGTCATCATGGCCGTCACCGTCGGGAACAACGGCACCGTGCCGGCGACGTACGTCCTGAGCTACGAGGTGAAGGCCGCGAACGGGCGCATCTGGAATGTGGAACTCCCGCCGCTTGCCTTCACGGGCTTCGATCTGCCGCCGGGGACCAGTCAGACCTTCAACGCGAAGATTGCCCCGCCGCCGAAGGCGACGGCGGACGATCAGGTCGTCATCACGTTCAACGTGGAATCCCTCCACGCGAACCAGTTGATCAAGCCTGCGCATTGGAGCGTAACAACCTACGTCCATGTGCAGAATCGCGCGCCGGAGCCGAAGCTCATCGGCGAACGTGAAGCCCCCGGTGCGCCCCTCGCACTGCTCGTCCTCGGCATTGCGGCGGTTTCCCTCGCCCTGAGGCGGAGGGAATCATCGTGATCCCGCAGGTCCGCAATCCTGCAGAAGCCGCTTCCACGCGGCCATCGGAACGTTTAAGCTACGATAGGCAGGCTCGGAAGCCCTGTTGCCAGGGGTCGGCCTCCGTCAGGCCCCTCAGTATCCCATTCATCGAGGTGTTGTCATCATGAAGCTCGGTCGCCGATCGCTCACGCTCTGGGTCCTTGCGGTCCTGCTCCTGCCCTCCGTCATCATCGTGAATTCCGCCGTGCCCACGGCCCAGGCGGCTCCCACGTCGCGGCAGGAACTCGTCGACTTCGTCGCGGGCGAGCCCGTCCACTGGGAACCCCACAAGACCCAGCACGCCTTGTACTTCCGGTACGACGAAGGGGGTCCGCAATCCACCACGGATGACCTCGACAACCTCCTCCTCCTCGAACCGGCGAACCGCAACCAGAATGCGCCGCGGAGCCGTCAATACATGGTCCTCGCGGAAGCGAACGTCGCCGACTCGCAATGTCCCGACCCGGACCCCGCGAGCCCGACCCTGGCGCCCCTCACTGACCCGTCCCCGGCTGACCCGGACGGCAACATCGCCGGGACCGGGGCATCCCAGCCTGCTTCGCGGGCGTGCTTCATCTATCCCTCGCCTTTCACCCACGACGTGACGGTGCGCGGCAAGGAAGCCTTCTACATCTTCCTCCCCGTCCTCGCATCCACGGATCTCACGTGGAATGTGATCATCCGCGGAACCGGCACGACCGGAATCATCGGGCGTACGACCTTTGATCAAGGAAATTCGTCCAGCAGCGATATCGCGGGGCCGTCGCGCCAGACGGTCTCTGCGATCGTTCCCGTCTCCGGTCCCGACGGCAAGGCCGTCATCAAGAAGGACACGTTCCTCATCATCGAGATCTTCGCGACCAACACCATTGCCAACGTACCTGGCGTAGGGGACGTAGGCAACGGCGCCACCTGGAGCCTGTACTACAACACGGACGAGCCGGGTGACGATCAGGATGCGCGCAAGGCCCGCCTCATCATGACGACGGAGGACGCCATCAAGACCGCGACGTGGACGGAGCGCGAAGCGCGCGACTCCCCCTCGCAGACGGCGTTCAAACGCATCCTTCCCCAGAACATCCTGAAGAAGGAGGACTGGAAGAAGAACAACGTGACCCTGTGGTTCGCCGCGAAGAGCGGATTCGGCATGACGACGCCGATCAGCATCTCCGACCGGTCCATGGTGAACGATTTCAAGGGCTGGAGCGGCGCGGACACCGTGAACGGTCGGCCCGCAAAGCCGCAGGCCACCCTCTATTATGACAACACCAGTCTCGTCCTCTACGGCGAGACCTCCGCCAAGCTTGTCGGCGACGCCACCCGCACCCAGGCCGGGAACGGAATCAGCGTCTGGCGCTCCGAGCACACCAAGGATCGCGGAGTCTTCAACATCACGTCCGAGTTGACGGCGCCCGCTGGCCGGTACTCGTTCGACGTCACCGTTCCCCTGCGGACCGGCGACATGGTGCAGACGCAGGTTCCGACGAGTCCGCGTGTCTTCCTGGTCACCGACAGCCAGATCGTCCTCGAACCGTACGACGATCCCGCCACCGTCCAGATCGACGAGACCGCAAGCCACCTCATGGAATCCGGGAAGACGACGACGTTCGTCCTCTCACTCCAGAACACGGGAAGCTCGACGGACACGATCACCCTGACGACAACGCCCCTGCGTGAGGACGGCGGCAAGTCCTGGCAGCCCTTCGTCAAGGGTCCCCGCCTCATCGACGGCAACAAGGTCACCCTGCGTTCCGGGGAACGCACCCTCGTGACGTTCACCGTGCAGGCGCCGGAAGTCGGGAACGGCGCATCCAGCCTGTACCTCCTGACGGCGAAAAGCGGCCTCGACCCGGACACCCAGTCGGAAGTCGTGGTCACGAGCACTGTCAGCACGAACCCCGACTCGGCCAAGTACGATGTCGGGCTCATCGCCCTCAACACGTCCATCTTCGCGCGGCCGGCCCAGGAAGGCAACCAGACCGTGTACATCTGGAACCGTGGTACGCGGACGATGAATGTGACCGGTGGAATCGACCAGACGCCTGATCCGGCGTGGTCGAACGCGACCTTCAAGCTCGCGGACCAGCGCCGCGACACCAAGGTGGTCTATTCTGTCGCCGCCGGCGATATCCGGGCCGTTGAGGTCGGGATCACCCCGGGCCGAACGCTCGGAGCGAAGGCGAACTACAAGTTCGACGTGAACGCATCGAACCCGCGGGCGCCTGCGGTCGCCCAGAAGACCATCTTCGTCGAGGTCAAGGTCGCCTACACCTTCCACCTCGAAGTCCTCCGGAACCGGGGCGATGCGCCTCGCGTCCTTGAGCGGTACACCTCGAACATCGAGGGCTTCTCCGGAGATTCCCTCACCAACCGTAATACCAAGGAATACAAGGACAACCTGTCCGGAACCTGGGTGCGCATCTGGGTCGTGAACGACGGTGACGTGTCCCAGAACTTCGAAGCCACGGTGAACTCGGAAGCTGCGAGTGGTCTTGCCGGGAATGTGTGGGGTAGCCCCACCTTCGGGACGAAATCCCTGGATGGCCGATTCCAACCGGCAACCGGGAACACGGTCGTCCTGAACGACGTGCCTGCGCGGCAGGCCGGGGAGTTCTACATCTGGCTGCCCCTTCGGGACACCGAGCAGTCGATTGATGATCCCACCTTGGAACTCGTGAGCCGCCTGAACGTCAAGGTCGAGTCGCGCACGACGAAACAGACCCGGTTCACGACCATCGATTTCAACGGCGCAAACGACAACACCCGTGGCGGCGTGCGAGCCGCCGAGGTCTTCATGGAGCCCGTGGCCCGCATCCATGACCCGGCGAACGGGTTCAGCTACGACACGCGCCACCTCGTGGACTTGTCCACGCGCGCCGAGTACCTGAAGGGCAAGAACGAGCTCGAGAAGATCACGACCCTCGGTGGAACGGCGACCTATCGGCTCCGCGTCACCCACGGGGGCAGCTGGGGATCCTTCGAGCCTTCGCCTCCTGGCACCCAGCGGGACTTCGTGTCGTCCAACGCGACCCTTGAACTCCGCAACCCGTACCGCGACCTCGGCTGGATTGCCGAGATGCGGTTCGTGGATGACCCGTCCGGCAAGTGGTCCTCGAACCTCATCATGGACAACACGCGTGCCGTATCGAGTGGTGTCCCCAAGAACGGGGACACGGCAGACGCCGTGTCGCCCACGAGGCAGGCCTGGATCGACCGTGAGGTCGAGGTCCGCGTCCGCGCCCCCTCGGGCGAGGATCAGGGCCGGCTCGTCTCCGGTGACCTTGCGCTCGTGTCGCTCGTCATGGAGATCAAGAGCCCCGGAAGCGAACGCTATCCGGGCGATTACGAGGAATTCAAGTTCAAGACCCGAATCGTCGGGCAGCCGGACCTGAAGATCGAGCCGTGCACGTCGGTCGGGTGCGGAGCGGACAAGAACAGCATGTTCCTCCATGCCGGCACCAACGGGCACTGGATCATCAACGCGTCCAACAACGGCGGCCGCGAAGGCGTGTTCACCCTTGAGTCGAAGATCGTCACCTCGACCGGCGGGTCCTGGGGATCGCCCCAGCCCACGAAGCAGGTGTTCAACCTCACGGCCCACGAGAACCGCACCCTTGCGCTCTCGATCCGGGCGCCTCCGGGTGCGAACGCGGGGGATTCGGCAGAAGTGAATGTGACCGCGTCGTACGTGACCGTGCCGGGCAACCTGGACACCCTCGTCAGGAAGTCCATCCGCCTCGTCGCAGAAGTGAAGGAGAAGGGCAAGGTCGAGATCACGGTGGATCGGAACACCACCGATATCCGCCCCCTCGAACGCCAGTCGTTCACGATCCAGATCAAGAACACGGGACCGGCAACGAGTGAGTTCGATCTCACGACCACGCTCCTCCCGAACTGGACGCGGACGATCAGCCCGAAGAAGATCAGTCTCCAGTCCGGTGAAGTCGGCGCCGCGGCACTTCTTGTGCAGGCTCCCGGCGACATCGTGCGTGGCCGCGAGTACGAACTCGTGATGCGCATCACGGACCGCAATGACGAAGCGAACTTCGTCACCGAGGTCTTCCGGTTCGTCACCACCGGTGGCGAGGCGCGTCCCCGCATCGTCGTGGACCAGCCGAACGTGATCGTGAACCGTACCGAGATCCGGAAGGTCGAGGTCGGTCTCCAGAACACGGGGAACGTCGAAGGACGCTTCGCCCTCGAAGTCGTCACGAGCTTCCGGTCCGGTGAACAGCCGTGGAAGGCGTGGGTCGTCGACGAGTTCGGCGAGAACGTCACCGACACGAATGGTGACGGCTACCCGGACATCCTCGTGAAGCCGAAGGAACGCCGGAACGTGAACGTCACGATCAACGCGCCGTACAGCGTGCCCGAAGGCACTGTGAAGACGGTGACGCTGCGTGCCCTCACGCCGGACCTGCGCTCCAGCGTGGAAGCGAACCTGAAGGCCACCATCCACGATTACGGCGTCGAGATCCGCTTCCCGGATGGCCGGAACACGATCGACATCGTCCCGGGTTTCTCGGGATCGATCCCGGTCCGCATCCGGAACATCGGGAACGCGAACGACACGGCGAACCTGTCCCTCGATGTCAACCGCAACCTCGGCTGGACGTACCAGTTCAGCCAGGAGCGCATCTTCCTCACGCCCGACAGCTGGGGTCAGGTGCAACTCATCGTGTCCAGTCCCGCGCGTCCCCTCCCGACGCCTCGCCAGACCCTCATGGTCGTGTACGCGGGCAGTGTCGGTGGTGCGCCCGTGAACTTCACGAAGCTCGTGAACCTCCCCGTGTTCGTGAACGTCCTCGACTACCGTGTCGCGGACGTGGACGGCGACGGCCAGCGTGAGATCGCGGTCGACCTCGACAAGAATCGTGCGAACGGTTTCGAGGTGTACCGTGAAGTCTACGAGGAAGGCCTCAGGAGCCAAGGCATCGAGAAGCTGAAGGGGCGCTTCGACCAGCGGACGAAGCATCTCATCGATGTGGAGGATGCCACAGGTGCCTTCGACGGGATCGGGGACTACTACTGGGACCCGGACGACTCGACGCAGACGCCGGTCGCGAACGTCATGGACTTCGACCGTGACGGCACCCTCGACTACTTCCTCGACCTCGACGGGAACAGCCGCGTGGACGTGCTCTACAACACGGTCACGGGGCAGTACCTCGACGTGCTCGGGCGTGACTTCGAAGGGAACGGCCGCCAGCAGTACCTCATCGATGAGGATGGCGACGGCATCTACGACAAGTACGCGAACCCCGACGAGAACGTGGTCACGCGCGTGAGCCTGGAAACGGGCGAGCGCTACGGTATCGACACCACGAACGACGGCAAGGTCAACCGGTACTACGACCCCCGCACGGGGAGCGTGGTCCCGCAGAGCCTCGAGGACTTCGGTGACTTCGCGAAGCGGTACTGGTACTTCTTTGCGGCATTCGCCCTTGTCGTCGGCCTCTTCCTCGTGGTCGTGGTGCGCCGCCGGCGCATGTGATCCGGGACAGGCCAGGAATCAAGGGGGCTTCGGCCCCCTCTCCTTTTTTTCCACGGTTTCGCGATCGTTCCAGCGTGAGCTGGCGGCGTGGCGGCCGAAAATCTGCCCGTTTTCGGAGGGGGTCATCAAGACTTCCAAGGGCCGCAAGCCAACCCATACGAGCGCAGGTCACGGGTGGGTGCCAAGTGAACGAAAGTTGCGGGTCGCAAGGGGTGGGTGCTGTTGGTTGTGGCCCCAAGCCGCCGCCTCGCACGGCGAGACGGCGGGTGGCACCCGTCCCCTTGATTCCACACGCCCCGCCGCCCCGGCACAGTCGACGCCTCGCCGTGCACTGCGGCTTCAGTGGGCACCACCGGGGCGGGGGTCGCGAGCCGCGGGCAGTGCGGGATGGGTCAGCCAGTTGGTCGCGTGCCGCCAGCACGACTCCGCCGCCCCCGGATAGCGACCCCTCGCGGGGCGAATTTCCTTGCTTTTGCATTGCCGGGGGGGCTCCCACCGGGCCTTTCGGAGGACCCGTTTGGATACGCGGTGTGGAGAAGTCTTATCTTCCTGCCATGATCCTGCGACTTCGGGAGGCGACGGCGCTGCCGCGATCGCGCGCCGTCACCCCGGATAGGTTGAGGCACCATGATCATCCGAACACACCGTTTCGCAAGCCTGCTCGTGGCGGCGCTATTCGTCGCCATTTCCCTTGCGCCCCTCGCCGGGGCCGCTCACATGACCCTGTACTACGTACGGGATGCTGACGGGAACCCCGTGGACCCCGGCATCGGCGTCGTCCAGGAGGATGACGGCGAAGTCGTCCACCAACCCAACGGCGCGCTGGACGGCGTTCGCAACCGCGTGATCCGGAACCAGACGGACGGGATCGGCTCCGGCGGCCAGATCATGGACACGGACTATTACGACGATTTCCGGACCTCCAGCGTGGGCATCTACAACACCTTCCTTGACGCCGTGATGGAACCCGTCGAAGGGGACCGCAACGTCATGCGCCCCGGCCGCGGCGGCTTCATGACGTGGTTCGGCTGGTGGAACGACCTCAACAACGACGGTCGCATCAACGACTTCCATGACGTCGGCTCGTCCGCATGCCCCATCACGGTTGCCGACTGCGTGTCCAAGGACGAGTTCAAGTGGAAGGGCTCGGCGAACGGCGTCTCCACCACGATGGCGTTCTACATGGTCCCGACGAACGTCAACGCCGGATCCGGCGGCGGCCCCGTGACGGACCGCGTGGGCACGAACTGCTTCAACACGTGCTTCTCTGCGTGGATGAACGGAACGATCTCCAGCCCTGACGGCCTCTTCGATGACCGCACGGAGCTCTCCGAGGAACAACAGATGTGGATCCTTGGGACCGGTTCCTCGAACACGTGGACCGACGAATCGTACCTCACGAGCGTCACCACGGTCACCATCGCGGATGCGAAGCGCTCCAACGCCGCAGAGGTCCAGTACGACTTCTCCGACCCTCTCGCCTACATCGATGTGGACCGCTACGAGGCGATCAGCTCCGACGCCGAAGCCCTATGGGGGGCCCTGGCGCCCGTGATCAAGGCCACCGCGACCTCCGTCCGGCCCGCCGACCTCCTTGCGCCCGTGGCCGAGGAAGTCAACAAGATCACCCGCGACGGCGTACCCGGAGTCATCAACACCATCTCGACCGCCATCAGCGACGCAACCAGGGAATTCGAAGGAATCACCCCCGGCATCATTGCCCAGGTGAGCGACGCCCAAGGCCAGGCGAACCGCAAGGTCACGCCGCTCTTCCTCAAGGAACCCAACACCTTCGAGGACATTTACCCCGGCGCGGTCTTCGACGGCACCGCGGACGCTCGCGGCCTCGGCAACGATTACTCCCTCCACGCGGCAGACTACCACCTGTTCGTGGACGCGCAGACGCGCACCGTGGTCCCCGGCGGCCCGAACGTGGTCGGCCCCCCGGGCACGACAGGGGTCGGCCAGTACGGGACCCTCGCCACCACGACCATCGAACCCGGTGACGAGAACCGCGGCCAAGCCCCCGGATTCCTGTACGTGGGCGTCAACGTCGCCCTCTGGTTCGACGAGAATGGCGACAACTGGCTCGGGCGCGCGTGCGACCCGACGAAGGAATCCGACTGGGACACTGCGGCCGGCGAGTGCAAGGCTCCCCACGGCGCAACGTCGAATACGCCGGATCCGAACAACTACGCGCACTTCAAGGAAACGTACGCGAACTGCGGCGACACGACCCTGAGTGGTGCGGGTGCAAGCGGCACCGGGCGCCCTGGCTTCAGCATCACGCCCATCGGCAAGACGTGGGCCCAGATGACAGGTGGCCTCGGTGTCGTGAAGGTCCGCTGGTTCGACCGCCCCATGTACAACGTGTGGCACCAGAACGAGATGGGTCGCTTCCTCGGAACCGAGACCATCGAGCTCGAACTGGACGCATGCACAGGCACGGCGACCTTCGTGCGCGGCGTGGACGCCCTGCTCATCCCGACGGGGACCCTCGACGGCACCATCCGAACGGAAATCTCGGCGACCATGGTCCGGCCCTTCGTGGACGCGACCCGCGGCGTCGAAGTGTTCCCGGAAACCGTGAAGGACGTCGACTACCTGTTCGCCAGCCTTTGAGGGGATTCAGGTATTGTGCTGGCGGCAGCCACCTCGGCTGCCGCCCCTTTTTTCTTCATCCACCGGCGAGCGAGAGCCCTTCCGCGGGCAAGGTGACCCTTCTGTTTCCCCTTCGCGCAATCCCGTCGGTATAATTATACGGGAAGCGCCCTAACCCGGCTCGCCCACCCCATTCGGTAGGCATTCACCCCATCACTGGTCACCGCGACCCCGGTCGCGATTCCTTCAATAAAGAGAGTTCATCATGAAGCTGAAATTCCTCGGCGGAGCCGGGGAAGTCGGCCGGAATGCGCTGTACTATGAGAACGAGGGAGCACGCTTCCTCTTCGACTACGGTATGGCCCCGGACGACCCCCCCAAGTACCCTGAGCCCTGTCCCGCGATCGACTCCGCCTTCCTCAGCCACGCCCACCTGGATCACTCCGGGATGATGGCATGGGTTGCAGGCAGGCACCGCGTCCCCATCCTGGCGGCGCCCCCGAGCCCCCCCATCTCGACCCTCCTTGCGAACGATTCCATGAAGATCGCGCGCATCGAGGGCTACCCGCAGCCCTACGGCCGCGCCGATGTGGACGCCATGGTGGCGGCTTTCGACGTATACGACTACGGCGATCAACGCACCATCAAGGGCCACGACATCTCGTTCCACAGTGCCGGCCACATCCCCGGGTCCACCCAGTTCCTCCTTGAGGACGGGTCCCGGAAATTCGTGTTCACCGGTGACCTGAACCTGAGCGAGACCCGCCTCGTGGCCCCCGGAAAGCCGGTCGAATGCGACGTCCTCGTCGTCGAAGCCTGCTACTCCGGCCGCAACCACACGCCCCGCGAAGAGACCGAGGAATCCTTCCTCGACTCCGTCTCGAGCGTCGTCTCCCAGGGCGGCATGGTCGTCATCCCCTCGTTCGCCACCGGGCGCACGCAGGAGATGATGCTCCTCCTCGCCAACCAGGGCTACG
Source organism: Thermoplasmatota archaeon (assembly GCA_041599855.1). Lineage (GTDB taxonomy): Archaea > Thermoplasmatota > SW-10-69-26 > JACQPN01 > JAJPHT01 > JBFILE01. Next base: position 4,486 of record JBFILE010000017.1, on the reverse strand, counting down.
AAGTGTACGTGGACGGCATGGGCAAGACCGTTGCCCAGATCCTCCTCGACAACCCGGACTACGTCCGGAGTGCAAAGAAGCTCCAGCAGGCCTACAACGCCTGCAACATCGTGAAGTCCCGCTACGACCGCCAGCGCGCGGCGCAGCGTGCCGACGTCATCATCACGACGAGCGGGATGATGGAAGGTGGCCCGGTCCTCCGGTACGCCGAGGAGATCCGCAAGGATCCCCGAAGCGCCATCTTCTTCACCGGCTACCAGGTCGAAGGGACCGGCGGCCGGAACCTCCTCGACACCGGCACCATCGACGTGAAAGGTGTCCGCGAGAAGGTGGACTGCGAAGTGCGCCACTTCAACTTCAGCGCGCACGCCGGCCACGATGAGATCGTGGAATTCGTCAAGAAGACCGGCGCCGAGGACGTCGTCCTCTTCCACAGTGATCGTCGCGAACCCCTCGCGAACGACATCCGGAAGAGCGGCGTGAACGTCCACCTCCCCGAGAACGGGGACGAAGTCGTCTTCAAGTGAGTCGGTGCGTCCGGACCCGGCGCGGCAGGCATTGACCAAGCCTGTCGCGGCGGAACCGGGCCATCCTACCGGTTTTTGGGGGTTGCCCCGGGGAGCGCATCGCGCCCGCCCGGGACCGCCCCCGTTTTGTTTTTTCCTTGCAGCTGCGCGTCCCGCGGTTCCGAGGGATTCGGTTCCGGGCGCCCAGCATGCCTGTCATCGCGACGGAAACTCCGCGATGCATCGAATCGGGAGTCACCACGGTGTGGTCCTGCACGGTGCTCACATCGACGGGCGCACCGAAGTCGTTCTCGCCGAGGGCAAGGAAAAAGTTCGGGCTGGAATGAAGGCGCACGCCCGTGTCCGCAAACTGCCCCATCGTGCCGTCGATGGACGCCACGCCCTCGCTCATCTGGACCACGAACCCGATGGATGTCGCATATCTGGCGCCCGGCGCCTTGAGGCCCTCCCTGTCAAATCGATACGAATTGTCGCGCCGTAGGCCTCGGATGGATACAGGGCGCGTTCATCAACCACGGCGGCCTGCGGGCTGGATCACGCGCCCGAGCGCAGGCGCGCGTACTTGGCCCGGTAATCCGTTTCACAGAGGCGGCAGCAGAACACGTGCGCGTGCCCCTCAATGGTGACCCGGACGCCCTCGCCGTGGACGGGCCCGCGGCACGCATGGCACGCAATGGCGAAATCGGACGGCGCATGTTCGTCGTGCGCCCCCTCTGCGATCACGCGGTGGGTCTCCGCGACCGAAGCGCCATCGAACGCCGGGGGCCCCGATGCATCACCCATCCGCAACCGGGCCAGGATGGACCCGTCGGCCAGCTCATCCACATGCCGCGTCGCGGGATGCGCGTGCACGCTCACGAGAACGTCATCCATGCGCCCGTCCGCCGGCACGTACCGGGCAACCATGGTCCGCCCGGGAAGCAACGTTTCGTCGATCACGGCGGTGAATTGCTTGATCACTCCAAGCGCCTGCAGTCGCTTCACCCGGGCACTCACGGTGGGGGTGGTCGAGTCGAGACGACGAGCGATCTCGCGGAAGCTTGCCCGGCCGTCTGCGAGGAGAACCGCCAGGATGGCGCGGTCCAGGGGGTCGAGTTCCACGGTCTTCCCGACCGCTTTACAAGCGTCAAGACATAAGAGGTTGAAGGTGGCTGATCTACCCATATCCGTGGCCAATGAATCCCACTACGATGCGCACGTCACCGGCATGACGTGCTCGTCCTGCACCAAAGCCGTGGAAGAGAGTGTTCGTGCGGTCCCCGGCGTCATGCAGGCCCGGGTGAACCTTGCGACCGAAAAGCTCAGCGTCACCTACGACGGGGGCGCGACCGGCACCGACGCAATCGTGGAAGCCGTCCGCGACGCCGGGTATGACGTGGCCAAGCCCTGGGCCGCCGCTGCTTCCCGCGCCTTCGACCTGACCATCACCGGGATGACGTGCGCGAACTGCTCACAATCCATCGAGCGCGCGCTCCGCGAAGTCCCAGGGGTGACCGACGCGAAAGTGAATCTCGCAACCGAGCGGGCCCGGGTCGCCACCGACGGAACCGTGGGCCGTGACGTCCTTGTGGACGCCGTCGAGGATGCAGGCTACGGAGTCGCCGGTGGCGAAGCCGCTTCGACCGAGTCCGCTGATGACGAACAGGAACCCATGAAGCTCGAGCAACGGGCCCGACTCCGCCGATTCGTGGTGGCGGGCGTGCTCTCCCTGCCCCTCCTCGTCATCGCCATGGGCCCCATGCTCGTGGGCTCCCATCCCCCCGAATGGACCGGATGGCTCCAATTCGCCCTTGCGGCCCCCGTCCAATTCTACGCCGGGAGCATCTTCTACAAGGGCGCCATCAAGGCCCTGCGGAACCGCAGCGCGAACATGGATGTGCTCGTGGTCCTCGGGACGACAACGGCCTTCGCGTACAGCGTCACGGAACTCGTGTTCCCCGCCCTGCTCGCCGGGCACGCCCTGTACTTCGAGACCGCCGCCGTCATCATCACCCTCATCCTCCTCGGCAAGTACCTGGAATCCGCATCCAAGGCGCGCGCAAGCGCCGCCATCCGGAAGCTCATGAACCTCCAGCCCGCGACGGCCCGCGTCATCCGCGGCGGCGACGAACGGGAAGTCGCCATCAGCGAAGTCGTCGTAGGCGACCGCGTGCGCGTGCGACCCGGCGAGCGCCTGCCCCTCGACGGCGTCGTACACACCGGAACGTCCGCGGTGGACGAATCCATGGTCACGGGCGAACCCATGCCCGTGGAGAAAGCCGGCGGCGCGAGCGTCGTCGGCGGCACCGTCAACGGGACCGGCACCCTCGTCATCGAAGTCACGCGCGTCGGTGACGACACGCTGCTCGCCCAGATTGCGCGCCTCGTCGAGGAAGCGCAGACCCGCCGCGCCCCCATCGAAAAACTCGTGGATGTGGTAAGCGCGTGGTTTGTGCCCGCCATCGTTGTGATCGCCCTCGCGAGCGCCGCCTTCTGGCTGACCCTCGGTGCGGGGATCGCGGAAGCCGGCGGATACGCCCCCGCGACGCTCGCGCTCCTCACCGCGGTCAGCGTACTGGTCGTCGCGTGCCCCTGCGCCATGGGACTCGCGACCCCGGCCGCCATCATGGTCGGCACCGGACGAGGCGCCCAGCTCGGGGTCCTCCTCAAGGGCGGCGAAGCCCTCGAACGCGCCCGCGAAGTGGACGTGGTCGTCCTCGACAAGACCGGCACCATCACCGAAGGCAAACCGCGATTGACCGATGTCTTTGCCGTGGAAGGAGTCTCCGAGCGCGACGTGCTCCAGGCGGCCGCGGACGCCGAGCATGCCAGCGAACACCCGATCGCATCCGCCATCGTGGCGGGAGCACGCGACCGTGCCGTCCACGCCGTCGAGGTCTCCGCCTTTGACGCGGTAAGCGGGAAAGGCGTACGCGCCACCCGTGGCGCGGACACGATCCTCGTCGGAAAACTCAGCTTCCTCGAAGCGAACGGCGTGGACGCTGCCGCCCTGCGGGAACCACTCGCGGCCCTTGAAGGACGCGGACGGACCGCCGTCGCAGTGGCCCTTGCAGGTCGCGCCATCGGAGTCGTCGCAGTCGCAGACGTGGTGAAACCCACGAGCCGGGCCGCCATCGCCGCTTTCCGTGAACTCGGCATCCGCACCATCATGCTCACCGGAGACAACCGTCGCTCCGCCGAAATCGTCGGCGCCGAAGTCGGCGTCGATGAAGTCATCGCCGAAGTCCTGCCCGCCGAGAAATCGGAAGTCGTCCGAAAACTGCAGGCCGACGGCTACCGGGTCGCCATGGTCGGGGACGGCATCAATGACGCCCCCGCGCTCGCGCAAGCCGACCTCGGCATCGCCATGGGCGGCGGAACCGATGTGGCCATCGAGACCGGCGACGCCGTCCTCGTCAAGAGCGACCTCTTGGATGCCGTCGCCGTCATCGAACTCAGCCGGCGCACACTCCGCAAGATCAAGGAGAACCTGTTCTGGGCATTCGGGTACAACACCGTCCTCGTCCCCGTTGCGGCAGGGCTGCTGTTCGCGATCCCGATCTTCGGCGAACGGCTCCTGTTCCACCCCGTCCTCGCTGCGGCCGCCATGGCGCTCTCCAGCGTCAGTGTGGTCATGAACAGTCTCCTCCTCGGTCGGTACTCGCCGCGGGTGCGAGGCACGCCGCGGGCGCGGTCCGCGGAGAGTGCGGTCGAGGCCCGGACTGCGGCGTGACATGAAATCCCCCTCGGGGGCTTCGCCCCTTTGATTCCTCCCGGCGTGCTGGAGGGCTTATGGGGCTGGAAATGGGGAAACGAACAGAGGTTTGCGAACCTCTTGATATACTCCCGGAACGACACAAGGGTTGGCAACACATTCCGGGGCTCTCCTCTCCAGCTTGGTGCGGCAACACCGATCTTTCGTTTCCTGGGGACCCCGATAATTTCCTCCCAGCCTGCGGGCTGGCCAGAGGGGCGTTGCC
>JBFILE010000016.1:0-21172 GCA_041599855.1 Thermoplasmatota archaeon | reverse complement strand
CAGCGTTTTGTCGCCGAGCCTGCACCGTCGGATTCCATCGCTGCGTACAGCGATGCCGACCTGGTCCGGTTCCTGGCAGCGGACTCGAAGAAGCCCTACCATGCGAACGTCGCCGCGAGCGAACTCCTGAACCGGCTCCAACGCAAGAATGCCATCTGCGACGTGGCCCGCGATGGTCTCTGTGTCCTGGACGAGAACGGGTGCATCACGCACCTGAACCCGGCCGCGAGGCGGTTTTTGGAACTCCCCGACGCGCGCGTGCCCGCCGGGAACCTTCACGAACTCGTCCACGCCCACTGCCGGGCCCACGTGGGCAACGCACCATGTCCATTGACCCTCGCCCTGCGGTCCCAGTGCAGCGTCGAGGTCGGCGAGGATACCTTCGCCACGCGCGACGGGACTCTTTTCCGTGCGCATTACACCGTGACTCCCATCCACCACGACCGGGTCGTCAACGGGTTCCTGGTTGTCATCCGCGACGGCGCCCATCAGCGGGAGTCTGTCGCATCGATGGAGCGCAGCGAAGCGCGGGTCGAGGATGCGCTCCGGATGGCCCGAGTCGGCCGTTGGGACTGGGATGCCCGGAATGATGGGCTCGCATGGGACGACACGGTCCATGGCATCTTTGGTGTCGCGCCGGAGGCGTTCGAGGGTCGACTGACCTCGTTCCTCGACCGATTGCCGGCCACCGACCGCGAGAGGATGGGGGACGAGATGGCCCACGCGTGCACGGACGGCCGCCCCTTCCGGCTGCGCCACCGCGTCCTCCGCGACGACGGCTTCGCTCTCGCGGTCGAGACGCGGGGCATGTTCGTCTTCGACGGACATCGGGAAGCGATCTCGGCTTGGGGAACCCATCAAGCGTTGGGGGCTGCCGGGTGCGAAGAGGATGCCGGGAGCTGACCCTGCCTCTCTGCCGACGGCAGCCTTGCATCCATGGTCGTGGAGGAATGAGGCGGCATCGAGGGATGGGTGGCAGGCCGCGCCGGATGGCGCCGTATCGCTGGGCGCCATCCATCCGGGCGTAAATCCGTGAACTTATGAGTGGCGGCCTCGTCGCACGCTTCCATGGGCAACTCTCGTTTTCGACCCCTGACGATCGTCGTCGTCCTCCTCGCTGCGGCGATGGTGGGCCCCGCACCCGCCAGCGCGCAGGACACGGGTTCATGGACGGTTCTCGTTTACCTGGATGCAGAAGGAAACCTCGAGGAATCCGGCATGGACAACATGCTGGAGATGGAGGCGCTCGGCAGTGGGCCGACATCGCGCATCCTCGTCCAGATGGACCGTGGTGAGGAGTACGACACCCGCGACGGCGATTGGGAAGGCACGCGCCGCTACGAGATTCCCCGCGACGCCACGGATACCGGCGATGGGGAAAAGCTCGCGAGCACCCTGGTCGCCGACATGGGCGAAGTCAACATGGGCGACCCCGCGACCCTCGCGGATTTCCTTGAATGGGGCGTGAAGACGGCCCCCGCCGACCACTACATGGTCATCCTGTGGGACCACGGAGGGGCCTGGAACGGCCTCGCGTGGGACCACACGCCGGTGGAGGACTTCCTGTCCCTCAAGGAGCTGGGCCAGGGCCTTGATGACGGTCGCAAACGCGCCGGCATCGAACGGTGGGACATCGTGTATTTCGACGCGTGCGTCATGGGCGCCATCGAGGTCACCCACGCAGTCGGCGACACGGCAACCCTCGTCATCGCGTCCGAGGAGCTCGTGCCGGGCCAAGGCGGTTCGTACACGGCCATGATGGAGGCGCTCCGCGAAAGCCCCGGCGTGAGCCCCGAGGAAATGGCCGGGCGCCTCACGTCGTCCTTCGCCGCACGGTACGCGGGTGCCAAGGGCTCGGGGCCCGGTGGCCACGAATGCAAGGGTGGCTGCGGAACCCCCACCTACGATGATGCGTACCTCGCGCTGAACGACGACAGTGCTGTTCTCAGCTGGTACATCATGTCCAAGGAACCCGCGCTCTGGTCCGCGTGGATGGAATTCAATGCCGCCATCAAGACCCATGCCGCGGCCGAATGGCCCCTCCTCGTCCGCGCCGCGCGTGCCGCGGATCGATTCACCTACGAGGACGCGAAATCGCCGAACGCCATGGACGTTGGCGACTTCGCCAAGCGCGTCCGCGATGGCACGGCGCAGGACGGATTGCGCGATGCGGCCTCAGCCGTCGTCACCGCGGTCAACGACTTCGTCGGCGGATACACCACGTCCCCGTCCCACAAGGGCGCAACCGGCGTCATGGCCAAGTTCCCCGTGCCCTCCGGGGGCCCGCCCGCGGGCCAACCGGTTGCCGGCGCAGGCGCAACGGGCGCCACGCCCACGGAGGAACGGCCCGACGTGTACGCCTCAGACCCCGAGTATGCAGGGGCCGGCGACGGATTCGCCGCCCTTGCCCAAGCCGCGGCGGAAGGGGACGACGAGCCACCCACCTTCGGTGAGATCAGTGTGGTTCCCGGCGACGGCACGGTCGAGATCCGGGTCGTCGTGAACGATCCGAACGCGGCGGCCGTCGATGTGGCCATCACCGACGAAACCAGTGAGTACGGCGAGGTTCTTGCATGGATCCCACCCACGCGCATCGATGAGACGGAGGAAGGCATCGTGGCATCCTTCACGTGGGATGGCAATGTCCTCATCCTTGTCGGTGCCGAAACCGAGGATGGCGACCCCATCATCGCGCCGGCCTTCTTCGAGTCCCTCGAATCCACCGAATACATGCTGGAAGGGCAGTACCGCGTGGGGTCCAAAGGAAAGGAGCAGGACGCGCTCCTGCGATTCGATCTCGACGGGAAACTCAAGTCCGCGTGGATCGTCGGCGACCTTGCGAGTGAAGTCCGGCCCCGTGTCGGTGACGCGTTCGCCATCCTGTCCATGGGATGGGAGGACGGCGAACCCATCAGCCTCCTTGACGCGTGGGTGCCTGCAGCCGCGAACGGCAAGAGCGCATGGCACCTCGAGGCCGTCCCGCTGAGTGGCGGGGCCACAGGATTCGCTGCGTACGCGGAGGACCTCTCGGGGAACGCAGCGCTCTCGGACGCCTTCATCGTCGACCTGCCGGAACCGGCGGACGACGGCGACACCGACACCGATGCTGGGGATCCGACGGACGACGGGTCGGATGATGCCGATGCCGATGATGACGTGGATTCGGGCACGGGCGGCAAGGATCCGGCCGGTACGGACGCCGACGGCAAGGCGGCCGCGGCCGGAGTCGGTGACGAGGAAACCCCTGCGGCGCCCCTCGGACTCGCTCTGGCAGCGATCGCGGGTGTGGCGGTCGCGATGCGTCGCCGACGCGCGTGAGGAATCGGGTGGAGGCGGCCTCGGCCGCCTCCGTTTGATCGTGGCCTCGCGGGAACTGCGGGGTCCGGAACAGGACGGATGGCAGGTGCCCCGGGATTCTCGCTCGGGGCACCTGCCCGTGTCCTGCGTATTTCACGCTGTGTTCGCCACCGTGCGGACGGCTGTCGATCCTGGCACGATGGTGTCGACTTTTCAGGTTCGGCGAGGGTGTGCCCGGATCACATTCCCGCCGGCAGGATGTCCACATCGACCACGCGCTCGGACGGGATCAGGATCCCTGTCGAAGCATCCAGATACGGTGCGCTCACGACTTCGGTCAAGACCCGGATGGGAACCGATGGCCCTTCAAGGAAATAGACGACGTCCCGGGCCCGGATCGTGCCTTCATCCCGTTCGTCGCTGTCCACCGCACACTGTTCTTCCCACCGGAGTTCGATCGGCGCATCGTCCGATCGGACCTCCACGCTGTCGGCGGTTGCGATCCGCGTCCAGTCCCTTGCACTCTGCAGGACGACGACGGATGGCCAAGGCGCCCCCAGGGGCGTGAGGATGATGCGTCCGTCGCGTGCGGAGGAGCCCACGCACGCCGGAATGATCTCCGATGTGAACCAATCGTGTCCCCAGGCGGAGTACCCTTCACGATCGCAGGTGTTCCGCTCCGCGTCGAAGGCGGGGCCGTAGGGGTCGCAGATGTTCCCCACATGGGTATCGAGGTCAAGATCGTGCCAGAGCCCCACGTACATTTCGAAGCCGAGGGCGAATCCGGACGAACGGGTTCCATGGACCGCGCCGCCGACAGGCTCGTACGCATATTGACCACAGGAGCTGGTGAGTGCGACGGTGATGCCGCTCCCCACCGCGTTCCTTCCGACGCCGGCACAGGTGACGAGGTATGCCAGATTGTCGGCCCACAAATGAGGCGTCGCGGCATAGCCGTCGTACGAGTTGTAGGAACCAAGCGCGTCGCCGACTCCCCCGAACAGGGCGTGGGATCCGTAATCGTCCTCCCACGTCGACGGCTCCTTCGGCCATGGTGGCTGGCTGATCCGCTGGGTCAATTCCACCGTTTCGTCGGGGGCCGACGCCGGGTCACGGTAGGGGAGCAGGTTGATCGTGTCGGCCCCGGTACCCACGATGGTGGAAACCAGCGCAATCGGGGTCGGACCCGGGAGGGCCGGGCGCGGGACGGGGTCGACCGGTGGTGGCCGGACCGGATAACCGGGGACCCGGCCATCCGCAAGGGCCACCGCTGCGCCCAATGCGAACGCGGCCACGGCGGTCGGGCTCGGACCCGGAAGGGGCGGCGTCTCCGGAGCGTCCACCGGGGGCGGCCGCACCGGGTACGGGTTCGACGGGAAGAATCCGATCGGATCCAGCAGGGTCCCTACGGTATCGTTCACGGCCCGGACCGTCGACCAGTACAACGATTCCACTTCCGGGCTGAGGGCTTCATGGACGTCCACATCATGGAGGGCATTCGGGTCCTTGAGGTCCAACGGGAATCCATCGGCGCCGTTGAGAACCTCGCGCGCGTTGGCAAACGCGACAACGGTCAGGGTGGTGAGGAACGATTCCGTATAGGAGAAGTGGGCGCTTGATTTCCATGTCTGATGGGGATTGTGGCGCGGCGCAGTCTGGTCGTTCATTCGGCTCCACGCATGATTCGAGTAGTTCGGTTCGGGGGCGATCAGGGGGGAGGTGGATGGAAGATACGACGTGGTGACGGTGAGCGATTCGCCGCTTGCGAGTCCGCGCCACGCGAATTCATCCCCGCCGCACGGCGACGAACCGCAGGCGCCGTCATGGATGTCGTCGATGGTTCCATCGTTGTCGAAGTCGTACCACCACCCGTACCACGCATCCGCAATCTGGTAGCCGGTGGTGAGAAGATCCGGTCGACCGACCTGCGTGCCGACGATCATGCCGACCGGGACGTCGACGGTCGCGAAGGTGAAGAGTGCCGACACGCTGTCGCGAAGCCGGACGTCCAGGAACAATGACCCGTCGCCGATGATGGCTCCCGGTGCCACTACGCGATTTTCCATGCCGTCAAGGACGTGGCCGGCTGCGCGCGCCACGGCCCCGTCGTCTTCCATGGGCGTCGAAGTCTGCGGAATGAAGGGGATTTCGTTGCCATGGGCCGCGAGCGTGGGCGGCACGGCCGTGCCCACCATGAGGATCAACACCAGGACCGTGATTCCCGCTCGAGGGGATTCCCGCGGTCGGGATGCCGGAGCACGCCGCGGGGATGGTGCGCGCGGGGGTAATCCTGACCGTGCCGCACGCCGCCCACGGATCGGGGAATCCCCGATTGACGCGGGCGGAACCTCCACCGCTGTGCCTCCGACCTCCATGGTACCTGATCCCGAACGTGGGCGTGGCGGGGAATGAGGTTTGCCCCCTCCAGGACAGGGATAGGACAGGGGATTGTCAGGACAGGGATCATGGCGCGGGCAGCGGGGGAGCGCGTCACACCCGTGCGGGTGGCGGCAAACATTGACGGTGGGTCCCGCCCACCGCGGTCCGGAGATTCCCGGTGTCCCGCTCCCCTGCCACACGATCCGTGACGTTCGTCGTGCCGATCCTTGCCGCCGCAGTACTTCTTGCGGGCTGCACGGCAAGCACGGGGTTCGCCGGCGCTGGAGCAGGCGTCGGAACGCGCTTCATCGACGATGGCACCATGGAATGCTCGGAGCCGGGTTCCGTCACCGCCCGCGGCGATTCCAAGACCCACACGGCCGAGGTCACGCTCTTCGCCGGGGATTGCCCGCCGCCCGTGTTCGAGGGCGACGGCGCGTACTGCCTCCCCACGAACTGCTTCTCGTACACCTTCTGGTGGACCCAGGCCGAATGCGATGCACTGTTCGGAGAGGTTGAGTGCATCCATGAAGGGAACTATGGGGCGGGGCACACCATCGTCCACCGCGTCCATGTCGCAGAGGAGAGTGCATTCCGATTCGACATCGTCAAGGTGCTCGGGACGGACGACCTGCAGGTCCTGTACGTGATGGAAGGCGAGATCACCAAGACCGGCGCGAATGTCTGAAGCGGGTCGGCGTTCGGACGGACGGCCTCCGGGCATGTTGACTGCGCGACAAGCCCGCCCTTCAATGGAAACCGATCGGGTCGTGGGAAACATTGACGGCAGGTCCGGGCCACACAGGCCCGGAGTCTCCTGTGGCCCGCACGCAATCGACCAAGCTCCTGCTTGTCCTCACGCCCATCCTCGCCTCGGCCATCGTCCTTGCCGGATGCGTGCAATCCGCGGCTGGCGTTGGCGCGGGAACCGGAACCCGGTACTCGGAGGAAGGGTACGTCGAATGCTCGGAAGCGGGCACCATCACGGCGCGCAGCCATGGCGAAACCGATACCGTGGAGATCACGCTTCTTGCGGAGGATTGTCCGCCGCCGCTCTTTCCGGATGATCTCGCGTACTGCCTCCCGTCCGATTGTCTCTCGTACACGTACTGGTGGCCGGCCGCCGACTGCAGCGGTTTCGTCGGGGAGGTCCAATGCCTCCACGAGGGAACCTACGGGCCCGAGGGTCGGACCATTGTGCATGAGATGGAATTCCAGTCCAATGGCGACTTCCGGTTCGACATCACGGAAATCCATCCCGGTGGCGGGAAGCAGCCCCGCTACCACATGAGCGCCACGTTGGTGCGCGCGAGTGAGTGAACGGCGCTTGACGTCGTCGCCGCGCATGGGCCATTCACGGATCGCGGGCGCGCACCTTATGCGGGCACCGGGTATCTGTCCCATGGCACTCGCCCGCGGGGTCGGGCGTCGTGAGCAGGAAGCGTGCTGATCCGATGCAGGTGCAAGGCCCTCGCTCGCAGCTTCGTTCTGGCAGTGTGAATGGGTACCCATGACGACGTCTCACGTGGTACCCTTCGCGCAGCTCGGCAGCCCAAGGCCTGTCAGCCCGCGCCGCCTCGTCCCGAGGCGACCCGCCGCACCACGCGGTTCCTGGACGTGGCAAGGGCAGACGGCGCGGCCGCAGATCCACATGCGCGCTGCCGTCCTGCGTAGCAGCCTTCTTGGCCCGCCTACATTCCCGCCGGCAGGATGTCCACATCGACCACGCGCTCGGACGGGATGATCACTCCCGTGGTGGCGTCGAGGTACTCCGCGCTCACGACCTCGGTGCGCACATGGACGGCAACACTCGGGCCTTCGGGGAAGTACAGCGTGTCGCGGGAGAAGATGTTGCCCTGATCGAAGTCACCGCTCATCACGCAATTCGTGTCGAAGCGGAGTTCGATGGGTGCGGTGTCATCGCGCACGTGGATCGATTGGAGGTCGTTCGCGTCCAGATACCGGGAATCGCGGACGACGACCACGTTCGGCCATGCGTCGTTGATGGGTGTGAGGATGATGCGGCCATTGCGGGCGGAGGAGCCGACGCACGCCTTCACGATCTCCTTGGACCACGCATGGGGCCAACTCGTCGGTTGCTGCTTGACGCACGTGTTGCGTTGGGCATCGAACTCGTTCGGCTCGCAATACTCGCCCACGTGGGTGTCGCCGTTCAGGTCCTGCCACCGGCCCACATGCATCTCGAAGCGAACGGTGGCGCCGGAGGATCGCGAGCCGTGCGTGATTCCGCCGAAGGGCTCGTACGGCGTGGTCACGACAAGGCAGTGGCCGACCGCCGTTGCCCGCACGCCCATGCCGAGGATGTCGGCATCCGTGCCTGCGCACCGTGCCACATCCGCGCGGTTGTCGATCCACAGGTGGCGCCCGGCCAGGTAACCCCCGTAGTCGTTGTAGGATCCGAGCGTGTCCCCTTCGCCTCCGAAGAGTGCGTGCTGCCCGTAGTCGTCCTCCCATGTGTTGGGTTCCTTCGAGTATGGTGGGGTGGTGAAGCCGTTCAAGATCGTGTTCGCGCGGGTGGCCACGGTGCTCGGATCTTCGAGACCGAGGAGGTTCACGGTGCGGGTTGCTTCACCGACGACCTGTGCAAGGACGGATGTGGGCGTGGGCCCGGGGAGCGGCGGCAGCGGAGGCGAGGCCACCGGCGGCGGTTGTGCCTGGCCACCCTGTTGCACGGTGGCGCCCGTGCCGACAACGTAGGCAAGGATCGGGGTCGGGTTCGCGACGGTCCACGGCGAAACCGGCAGGTCGACCGGTGGCGGATGGACCGGGTACGGAAGATCCGGGATGACGCTCGCCGGGTCCTTGCTGCTGTCACTCACGACGCCCACGAGGCTCATCGACGCCCACCACAGGGTTTCGACGTCCGGGCTCAAGGCTTCATGGACGTCCACGTCCACGAGCGCGTCCGGGTCGTTGGGGTCCAACGGGAATCCGCGGGCGCCGCCGATGACCTCGCGGGCGTTCGTGTATGTGACCAGCGTCTTCGACGCGATCAGGGATTCCGTGTAGCCGATCGTGAGGCTTGTGCGCCACGTCTGATGGGGGCCGGACCGATCCGTTTCGTCCGTCACCCGATCCCATACGTGATAATCGAAGACCGGCGCACGCTGGGGTATCGTGGTGTTGGAAGGCAGGCGCGAAATGGTCATCGTGGGTGATTCTCCGCTGGAGATCCCCCGCCACACGAACTCGTCGCCGGCGCACGCCGGCCCGCCGCAAGCTTCGTCATGGATGTCGTCGATGGTGCGGTCGCCGTCGAGATCATTCCACCAGCCGTACCACGCTTCCCCGTGTTGATATCCGGGCATCAGGAGGTCCGGCCGGCCAATCAGGGAACCAAGGATGCTTCCCGAGGAGATGCCGGCCTCGGTCGGATAGTTCGAGTTCCTGAGGCGCATGTCGAGGAAGAGGGATCCGTCGCCTATTGAACTGCCCACGGGAACGACGCGGTTCTCGCGACCGTCGAACACGTGGCCGGGCCCGCGGACCACGGCGCCATCGTCCTCCATGGTGGCCGTCGTGCCCGCGACGATCCCCAGGTCCGAGCCGTGGGCGGCGGAAACGGAGGGCGCCGCGACGGGCACGAGCATGAGCAGCGCGAAGGCGATGGCGAGGATTCCGCGAGGCGGCGCCGAGGCGCGAGGCGGCGCCGGGGCGCGAGGCGGTGCCGGGGCGCGAGGCGTCGTGGGGGTCGTCGTGGACGTTGACCTGGATCGGAATCTGCCTTCGGCTCCCATGACGGTTCGTTCCCGTGGCGGCATGGTTCGCTAAAGAGATTTGCCCTTTCTCACACGGCGTTACAGCATACGGGCCCTGCTCCGATGTGACACCCCGATCAGGTAGTGGCAAAAGTTCACATGCGAAGCCGCCAACCGCGGGGCGGTAATTTCTGTGCAACCACGTGTTTCCACCGGCCTTCGTGTCACGCTCCTGTTTCTCATTCTCGGCGCCGGCGTCATGGCGTCCGGTTGCATCAGCTACGCGGTCACCGGCGTCGGGGCCGGCCCGGGGACCCGTTACAACGATGACGGGGCCGTGGAATGTTCGGAACCGGCGACCATCAACGTCCGCGGCAACACCCAGATCGACACCGTCGAGATGACGGTCTTTGCGCACGACTGCGCCCCGCCCGTCTTCGACGGCGACGGCGCGTACTGCCTCCCCACGGACTGCTTTACGTACTCGTACTGGTGGACTGAAGCCGAATGCGGCGAAAAGGTCACGGGCGACATCGCGTGCATCCATGAAGGGACTGCGGGTCCCGACGGGCGTCTGCTGGTCCACGAGGTGACGTTCAAGGTCACCCGTGAATTCCATTTCGAGATCCGCGAGATCCTGGGCGCAGGCGCAAGCCGCGTGCTCTACGAGATGGACGCGGAACTTTCGCGCGGGTGAGGCGTTTCCCCACATGGCGCCCGCGTGGGCGTCATGCCACACCGTTCGCGGGCGCATCGTGGACGCATCCGGTCCGAAGCGCCCATGTCGCCCCCCGGGATCTCCAAGCAGGCGTCACACATGAAACGTTTTATTTGCCGTTGACCGATCCGTCGACTGATGTTGCTTCGCCTTGCCATCGTGGTCGTGATCCTCGCCGGCCTTCTCCCGGTTGCGTCCGCCGCGGAAGAACAGATGGACCGGCCGGCATGGGCGCTGGGAGACGAATGGGACTTTTTCGTGACGGGCCAGCACAACGGGCCCCAGGGCCCGGAACCCTTCGCGTACGTGGGGAAGATGGTGGTCACCGGCCGCGAGCGCATCACCGTCGCCGGCGAGGAGGTCGACACCCTCCGCATCGTGGAATTGAACCACGATGTCCCGGGGACGGACACTGCCGCGGATTGGGCCGGGAAACCCATCGTCGACTACAAGGGCGGCGCAGGGTTCCTGTGGATCCGCGAATCCGACGGGTTCACCATGAAACGCATGCGGTACCACATCGGGCCCGACGGCGAACCCCAGACCAGCACGGATCTCGTGTATCCGGGCGGATGCGACGATTACGCGTGGCCCTACTTCGTGGGCCGGAATTCCACCGCAACCTGTACCCAGGACGGCACCATGGGCGGACGCACCCGCACGGTGGAATTCAACCCGCGCGTCCGGGTCGATTCCCGCGCGAACGTGACGGTTCCGGCGGGCACGTTCGAAACGTTCGTGGTGGACGCGGGCGTCGAAACCCCCGAGGGGCCCCAGTTCGGGGAGCGCCAATACTACGCGCCGGAAGCATGCTGGCGGGTGAAGAGTGAAGGCCTTGGCGGGAACCCCATCCGCATGGAACTGCTTGCATACCGGTGTGGTTCGCGAAGCGGAGGGGTGTCGACGACACTTGATCCGCCGATCGATCTCGATCGCCTCGGCATGCCTTCGGTGACCGAGACACCGGGGCCGGGGATGGGACTCGTGGTCGTGATGCTGGGTGCGGTGGCCCTCGCTGTTGGCCGGCCCCGGCCAAGGCTGTAAGGGGGGGCTTCCACCGCCAAGGTCGCATCGTGCGTCGGCTCACCCTTGAGGGGTCGATGGGGACGTGGCGCGCTCCCCCATCGCCAACCCCGCAAGATACCCCGTGCTCCACGCATTCTGGAAGTTGAATCCGCCCGTCAATGCGTCCACGTCGAGGATTTCGCCGGCAAGGAACAGGCCCGGGACCTTCCGGCTCTCCATGGTCCGCCAATCGACCTCCTTCCGGTTCACGCCGCCCGCGGTCACGAACTCCTCCTTGAACCGGCCCTTTCCGGCGATGGTGAACGACGATCGCTTCAATGCCTCGATCATCCTGTTCACGTCCTTCTTCGGCACGTCCACCCACCGCATGTCGGGGCGGCATCCGGCGGCCACCACGAGGCGGTCCCATAATCGACGGGGCACTTCCTCCGCAATGCCATGGGATCCCACACTCCCCAGGCTGCGCTCCGCCTTCATCCGGTCCGCGGCGGTACGCAGCGCGTCGTCCTTCAGGTGCGGAACCCAGTCCACGGCCAACGTGGCCGCGTACCCGCTTGCATGGAATGCCCGGGCCCCCCACGCAGACACCCGCAGCACGGCAGGGCCGCTCATGCCCCAATGGGTGATGAGGAGCGGGCCCTCCTGCTCGAAGACGTCACCGTCCGGGGTCTTCGCCCTCGCCTTCACATGCGCGACGCTTACCCCGCTCAACCCGTCGATCACCGGATCCTTGATGTTGAACGTGAACAGGCTCGGGACCCCCGGGATCAGGGAATGGCCGAGCTTCGCTGCAAGGGCGAGTCCGTTCGGGTTGCTCCCGGTTGCCAGAAGGAGGGCGTCCGCGTGCAGGGGCTCGCCGTGGTTGAGGGCGAGGGCGAACCCGCCCCCTTCCTCCGGGGTCGCATCCCGGATCGTCGTCCCCACGCGGACCTCGACACCAGCCCAGGCAGCCGCCGCCTGAAGCGCATCGATGATGGTCTCCGAGGAATCGGTCGTGGGAAACACGCGGCCGTCCGCCTCGGCCTTCAGCGCAACGCGCCTCGATTCGAACCACGCCATCGTGTCCTTCGGGCCGAACCGCGCGAGCACGCCGCGCAGTTCCTTCTCGCCGCGCGGGTACCGTTTCACGAGCTGCGCAGGGTCGAACAGGTTGTGGGTGACGTTGCAGCGGCCGCCGCCGGAGATGCGGACCTTCTGGAGGGGCGTGCGGGTGGCTTCGAGGAGGATGACCTGTGCGTCCGGGGCCGCCTCCGCCGCGTGGATGGCGCCGAAATAGCCGGCGGCTCCGCCGCCGAGGATGACGATGCAGGGGGCCGGGCCGGGCGCAGGCATGGTGCGGGGATCGGGGGTCGCGGTATTTGGGGTATGTGGTGGTGCTTTCGGCGCTGGACGTGGCCCGGTCATGCGCGCGGCGCGATGGGGCGCCTTTCGCCCGAACGCTTTGTCGAGCGAAATCCATCCGTCTGCATGCGCGCAACGTCGCGGTGCCGGCGGGGGGCACGGGGGCGTCCCTCCCCCGGTGGCGGCAGGCTCCACTCGGTTTCCCGGGGGGGCGGGCAAGGCTTCAATAGGTGGTAGGTCGCGTGGTACCGCGGGAGGCTCAACCGCTTGAAAGCCCGCGCAGTCCTACTCATGTTCATCCTCGTCGTGCCCGTGTTCGCGATGACATCCGCGAACGCAGCACCATCCGCCCACGTGTTCGCCGGGGAAACGACCCGTGGCGGAGTGGGCGAACCGGTTGCGCTGGCGGGTGTCGCCGAAGGATTCGACGGCACGCCCACGGCGGTATGGAATTCCCCCGACGAATGCACCGTTCTTGACCCCGATTCCCTGGCCACATCGGCCACGTGCGCGGAGGTCGGTGCCCATGCGTTCACACTGACCGTGAGCGACGGCATCCAATCCGCATCGGATACGGTGTCCATCATCGTGTACCGCGACAGCGTCGTCCGCATCGCATCAGCCGCGGGCCATGTGGTTGCCGGTGCGCCGGATGAAACGTGGAACTACCGGACCGGCACCGGCCTCGTTGACGCGGCCACCGTGGATGTGCCGGTCGTTGTTCCCGCCGGCACGGTATCCATGTCGGTGCGCCTTGCCTGGGACAGCAACACGGACGACTTCGACCTTGACCTCTACAACCCCGACGGCCGGTGGATGAGTTCGGCCGATGGGCGCACCCGGAACACGAATGCCGAAGTCGTTGCCCAGGACGGTCCGGTCGACGGCGAGTGGACTGCCAAAGTCATGCCGTTCGCGGTTGTCGACGCGAACTGGACCCTCACCGTGGACGCGCGGGTCATCGAAGGGGCCGGCCTCGTGGCGCCGACCATCGCCGTGGAAAGCGTTGCTGCGACCGCAGGCGAGAGCGTTGTCCTCACGGCGACCGTGGCAAACGCCGCCGAGCCCTACACGCTGGCTTGGGAGACGACGGGGGCGTCCTACCGGTTCGATGACGGCGTCGGGGAAACCTTCGCATTCACATTCCAGGAGGACACCTGGATCAAGGCGCGTGTCGTCGACGCCGACGGTCTCTCTGCCATTGCGTACGCCCGCGTCGCAACGCCCAAGCCGCACCCGGTCACCGTGGTCGCCGTCATCGACAACGGATTCAACCCGTACCACTACGACTTCGTTGCGCACCAGCACCCATGGAACCGCGATTCCACGACCCTGAATGATTTCGACTTCACAAGGGACCCGGCCACGTACATCGATGGCTTCCCCGGTGCGGAGCGCGTCGACATCACGATCCCGACGACACCTGGGACCGATGTCGGGGCCCTCCACACGGCAGACGCGGACGAGTGGTCGAAGATCAAGCGATCCACGAGCCGCAACGATGTCAAGCTGTACTGGCTCCCTGACACGAAGGTCGTTGCCGCCGCGTCCTTCACCGGGAACGGTGTGTACGCGTCGAACAGCGCCCACGGTACCCGCTCGGCAGCCAGCGCCGCCGGCAACTGGCACGGCACCTGTCAGGAGTGCGTGTTCGTGCTCCTTGAAGGCCTGAGCTACGAAGCCCTCCGGTGGGCGGTCGCCCAATCCTGGATCGATGTCGTGACGAACTCGTGGGGGAGCGGCTTGACGGTCGGCCTGACACAGGGTATCGTTCGCGACAACATCGCTCCAGGGGGCTACCCTGCCGAAACGAAAGCCGCCGTGGACCGCGGACAAACCGTCGTATTCTCCGCCGGAAACGGCCTCGTGAACGCGTTCACGATCACGACGAGCACGTACACCACGGGCACGGCGGGACCGGACTGGATGGTCACGGTGGGCGCCGTGACGCCGACCAGCCACCAATCCTACACGGGATCCTCCACACCTGTCGACATCGCAAGCGTCGGCTCCAGCTACCCGTCCACGGGCGGGTCAAGCGCGAACGGCACCGGCACCCACAGCGGAACGTCGAACGCGGCACCCGTCATCGCCGGCTACTTCGCCAAGGCGATCCAGGTGGCACGGGAATCCATGGGCGACCTCACCGTGCAGCACGCGGACGGCATCATCGCGAGCGGCACGCCGGTGCCGTGCGGCGCCGCGAACCCGGATTGCCCCCTCGGGGACGGCATCCTCACCCGCAAGGAACTGCACGACACGATCTACCACAACGTGTACCCGACTCCCCAGCGCATCAGCACCGGGACCTTCCCGACCACGGAATACGCCTACTACTACCAGGGCCACGGCACCCTCGTCGGCCACATGGACGGCGAGGCCGTGTACCAAGCGGAAGTCGACCGCCTCGTGGACGCCCTCCACGGCGCGGTCGCCCCGTACGAGCGACCGAAGGGCGAGAAGAACTGGATGACCGTGGATTCCCGTTGCCGGCAACTCATGTGGGGCACCTGGGACGGCGGCTACTGGACCGGCGGCCAACCGGAACTCGATCCCGTCGAGGACCCCGTGGCCACCTTCGTGGACTCATGGTGTTCGAAGCCGGCGTTTTTCAACCGATGGCGCTCGCTCTATTGAGGGGGAAGCCCGGATACCCGGGCTGCTCCGTCGATGCCCTTCGAAGGTCAGGGAATGACGAGGAACCCGGAGGGCGGCACAGTGCCGGATTCGTTCGAAGCCCCGGTTGTCTGCCGGGGGTACGGGACGTCGCAGTTTGGTGAGGGGTCCGGGTTCGGCGGGGTGCAGACCATCGATTCGAACGACTGCCATTGTCCATGGCCGGGATGGAACGCTGCACAGTAGCTACGGAAAACGGCGACATCATGGTAATCACAGGCGACGGACCATGCGGCAGACATGATCGGATGGTCGTTGTCCACCTTGACGCAGATCTGTCCGAGCACCAGGACGTCGTAGTCGTCGCAGCCGGAAACGCCGGCCCTCACCGGGGTCTCGATGACGGGTGCTTCGTCCGTGCAGAGCGGTTCGACAATCGCGGCGGGCGCGTCGCCACAGACCTGATCAAGGACGATTCCTGGGCCGGACCTGCAGATCGTCGAAATGGGTGCGAGGGGTTCTCGGTTGCACAGGTCGTTCCCGATGGGATCAGCGGGTTCTCCACAGGCCGGTGAACCAACGTCGGGCCCGCCCCGGCCGCAGACCGAATCCTCGACATTCTTGCCGTCCACGGCGACGCAACTGATCCTTGACCCCGGCGTGTACGGGCGATCGCACGACGCGCCCCCGGCAGTGTTCGAGGCATTGCCCCGGCCGCTGAAGGCCAGACACGCGGCGGACAGATGGTAGAGTTCCGTACTCGACGCGCAAGCGTTGTTGCCGACGCGGTTGGATGCATCGCCAAGTCCACTGATCGCCGCGCAACCCGCGAAGACGGCCGACGTCCCCCACGGGCAACTCTGGTTGCCAACGTGATTGATCGCGTCACCTGAGCCGCTCGCGGCGACGCAACTGACCGAAACCCCCCAGCCTCCACAGGATTCGTCACCGGCGTGGTTGGACGCATCGCCTGTGCCACTCACGGCGAGGCAGCTCACGGAAGCGAACGAGGTGCCGCATGACCTGTCACCGGCACGATTGGACGCGTCGCCGGTGCCGCTGATTGCGATGCATTGCACCATGCCGTCAGGGTTCACCCCATTCCGGCATGCCTCTTCGTGGTCGCCGTTGGCCGCATTGCCGAACACGCTCACGGAGACGCAGGAGACGTATTCCGAGCAATCGCCGGAACTTTCGGAATCGCCCCAGATGTTCACGACCACGGTGGATCCGCAGGCATCCTGGTCCACGCCGACGCTGACCATGGCGCAGTGGTCGGAGGCCGAAGCCGTCGGGGCAAGGGCGCCCATGCCCGCCACAAGCACGGCGACCGCCAGCGCAGCGGGACGGATTCGCAGCGGTTCCTGGCGGAACGTTGTTCGTCGTGGAACGTGGATCATGACGGTGGGAAAATCTAGGGGGTTTTAAGAATGTACCTTGTCCCGGTTGGTAATTGGGCCCGATGACGGGGTCAAGCTGCGCGATCCCCCGGACGCGGAGAGCCTGGAGGGGAACGGATGCGAACCGTCGCGGATTCCCGTCAGGTTCGCGCGATCCCCTCACCCGATCGTGGACGCATCGATCACGAACCGGTACCGGACGTCGCCGCGGATCGTGCGCTCATACGCCTCGTTGATGGACTGGATCGGGATGACTTCGACATCGGAGACGATCCCATGCTCCCCGCAGAAGTCGAGCATCTCCTGCGTCACCGGGATTCCACCGATGCTCGACCCGGCAAGGGCACGCTGGTTCGAGATGACCGAGAACGGCTCCACGGACAACGGTTGATCCGGCAACCCGACAAGGACGAGGGTGCCTTCACGGCCGAGGAGTTCCAGGTATGGATTGATGTCATGCGCGGCGGAGACGGCATCGATGAGGATGTGGAACCGGTTCGCGTGGGGTTCGAGGTTCGCGGCATCGGTGGAGACGACGAACGCATGGGCCCCCAATGCCTTCGCATCCTTCTCCTTGGACGGGGACGTGCTGAACACGGTCACTTCGCAGCCCATGGCCGCTGCGATCTTCACCGCCATGTGGCCAAGACCGCCGAGGCCGATGACGCCCACGCGCTTCCCGGGGCCCGCACCCCATCGACGCAGGGGCGAATAGGTGGTGACGCCGGCACACAACAGCGGAGCCACCCCTTCGAGCGGCAGATTGCCCGGGATCCTCAGGGTGAAGCGTTCATCCACCACGATGCGGGTCGAATAGCCGCCGTGTGTCCGGGTGGTCTCGTCCTGCTCGGTGCTGTTGTATGTGAATGACGTGTGGTTGTCGCAGCATTGCTCGAACCCGGCTGTGCAGTTCTCGCATGTGCGGCAGGAGTCCACCATGCAGCCGACGCCGGCGATGTCGCCGACCGAGAACTTCGTCACCTGATTGCCCACCTGGGAGACGCGGCCCACGATCTCGTGGCCGGGCACCATGGGGTACTCGGAGTTCTCCCACTCGTTGCGTGCCTGGTGGATGTCCGAGTGGCAGACGCCGCAGTAAAGGATATCGATGAGCACGTCGGTCGGGCCGGGCTCGCGACGTTCGAAGGTGAAGGGTTCGAGGGCGGCTTCCGGGCCGTGGGTTGCGTAACCGGGTGTCTTGAGCATGCGGATCCGAGGTGGACACTCGCGGCTTGCGGGATAAGAATGCCGTGGCCGGGGGGTCGGCATCGGGGGCGTGAGTCGCGGACGCTCCGTGCCGCTCCTACGTGAACACGGTCACCGTCATTTCGTACGTGGCGAGGACGCCCGGCGTGGCTGTCCACGGACGTGCCGTCCACGTGCAGGCATCCTTGCAGGTGCTCCACTCCGCGATTGCTTCCCCCGGGATGTACAGGCTGCTGGTGCCGCCCGTTGAAGGATTCCGGCCTGTTTCGTCCGCGAAGGCGCCGCGTTCCGGATCGGATGAGCCGGTGGCGCCGGCGGCTGCGCAGTGCGCCGTTGCGAAGGCGTGGTCCACGATGGGGAAGTCCGACGCGTGGCACGGGCTCCAGTCCGTCGTTACCAGGGCCCGCAGGTCGGTGGGTGCCTCAGCGGCCCACGTCAACTCAACCAGGACTCCCTGGGCATTTGCGGGAACCGGGATATCGGGCACGGCGTAGCCGGCTCCCTCGATGCCGAAGGCGTCCGAGATGACCGAGGTGTCGGGGGCAGTGTCCCCGATGAAGCGGAAATCCGCGGGAATGTGGCCGGAGAACGTGTACGTCCGGGCCTCGCCCGGAGGCTCAGGATTCGCAGCCGCTGCGGGCAGGACCAGCAGCGCGGCCATGGTCACAAGAAGGGTGCGGACCTGAACGGGCATGAGACGATCGACGTTGTCAAGGGTCTTGATCGTTTCACCGGATCGGCACGGGCTGCAGGTTGTGGGGTACGTGCGGCAGGCTGGTGGTGGTCGGGGTGCCGCGGAGGCGGCGGTGTCGAACGCTCCATCATCCGCCCCCTGCATGGCCTGTCCTGCCCGGGCGAAGCGTCATATGCTCTCCGAATCCTGATGCGATGGGAGGCTTTGATCTGTTTCACGCTCCGTCACGCAGGCGGCGGCCGACGCCAAGTGCCGGCCCGCTCGCTTGCGTCATCGCGCTCGTGCTCCTCGCGCAAGGAGCCGTCGCATCCCACTGGACCCTGCAGAACGCGGTGGACCCGGATGTCGTCCACCGGACCTACGAGGATGACGCGGCGCACGTGTCGGCAACCGGGAACGCCTTCGACGGCATCGGGAACCGGGTGGTCCCGCCCGGGCGCACGCCCGGCGATGGATCCCTCTTCCTCGATGCACTCCTCGGCAACATCGTCGGATCCGGCGACAGCACCAGCTTCACCATGTCCAGCGGCGCGATCATGGAACCCGTGACCGGGGACCGATCCGTCCTCCTTCCCGGCCTCCTCCGCGCAAGCGCCTGGTACGGCCAATGGAATGACTTCAACGGGGACGGGCGCATCGACGACCAGCACGACGTCATCGACTCACCCGAGGACGAGTTCAAGTGGCGCGGCGTGGGCAGCGGGCACCCCGTCGCCATGCCGTTCTATTCCATTCCAAGCACCCGCGCGGAGATCAGCGTCCCGCCCACGGGCGCAAGCGTTGCGACCGGGGTCGTTGCTGCCGGCGACCGCGCCGGATACGCGGACCACGGGCTCCTGAAGGATCGGACCGCCCACTCGGAAGGTGAGCAGGAATGGGTGCAGTCCGGGTTCATCCACTGGATGGACGCCCCATTCCTCACCCAGGTGCAGCTCGTCGTTGTCGCAGGCGCGCCGTCACGCATCGGCGGAGAGCCCGCCTATGACATCCATCATGCGGATGCCCTCGTGGACGTGGACACCTACCACAGTGTGAGTCCCGATGTGGAGGCCCTCTGGGTGAGCGCGGTCCGGGAAGGGGTGCGCGCCTACGAAGGCCGACCCGGCGTTCCCGGGACACCCGTGCCACCGGAGGCACCGGACATCCCCGAGCCCGTCGACATCGGGGAACTCCTCTCCGATCCCGTCCGGATCATCATCGATGAAGCGGCGCCCTGGCTCGCCGAGGCGGCTGCCACCATCGCTGCGCTCACTCCCTGGGACGTGAAGGAACCGAACCACGCGGAGGATGACTATGGTGGTCGCGCCGTCTTCGGAGGCGTCGGGGACGTCCGCGGCTCCGGGAATGCCTACGACGGCTACGTCGACGGGTACCACTACTTCTTCGACGCATACCCGCGCACCCGCACGTGCCTTGGCGCCTGGGCCGGCGTCCCCACCACGAGCATCGAGGTGCGATCCACGATCTTCTGCTCAACTCCGGGCGGCACCCTGGAGCCGGTTGCAGGCCGGTTCAGCGGCACGCGCTCCACGGGGACCCTCATGACCCTCGAAGCGGTCTCCCACCTGTGGAATGACAAGAACCTGGACACGTACCACGGCAGTGCATGCACGCCGGGCACCGCCTCGTTCGATTCCGCGAACAACACGTGCTCCGCGTCGTCCGCTCCGCGCACCCACGGCTACAACTCCGACGCGGAAGCCATCGGCATCTGCCCGACCACCACGGCACGTGACGGGATCCTCACCATCTCGCCCGTGGGCGGCGAGTGGGGCGGCGTCATCCTGCTCACGGATTACGTGGACCTTGCGCGGGGCGCCGTCGAAGGCACCGCGCGCGTCCTCCTCGGGCAGGAAGCTGTCCAGATTCGATTCGCGGTCGAATGTATCGGAACCGGCCACATCGTGGTGGCGCGGGACGCTCTCGTATTTCCCAACGGTGGGCCTTCCGTGACCCTCCGGAGCGAGATGACTGCGAGTTCCACCGGGTATGTGGATCATGAGGTCGGGATCTCGGTTGGCGCCGAGACGGTGACGGATGTGGATTACCTGCTGCCGGTGATGTAGGGGACGACATCGCCACGCTGGATCAAGGAAGGGTTGGCGGGGCATGCGCTTCAGCGCAATGCCTCGCAAAAAGAAGATAGTAGCGGGGAGTAGATTTGAACTACTGATCTTCGGGTTATGAGCCCGACGGGATTTCCTGGCTACCCCACCCCGCTAGGAATGAGTCGATCCACCACCGGAATGACCCGGGGGGCGGAATCCGACTAACGACTCCCTCCGGATAACCCTTTCGGGACACAACACGCCGCAATCATGAGTCGTGTTCACACGATGGCTGTCATCGATGTCCGTCGGCCTTCCCTACGGTGGAGGGATGCGATCGCCCGTGCCCGTTGCTGAGGGCGAACCTGTCCGCTGCGGATTGCCTCGATGCGCCCGTCTGCCGATGATTCACCGGGAACCCCGTCCGCCGCGCGAACCGCGCATGTCTGCGGCCCGCGCGTGAGTCGTCCGCTGTGTTCGCCAGCGGCGTCCGCCCGCCTCCGCGACCGGCCCGGAACCCCGCTCGGGCAAGCCGCCAAACGCTCTCCGCAATCGTCGACCACCCACCTTCGCCGCCAGCCCCGAGCCGCGCTCGCGCAAGCCGCAGAACTCCCCCCGAAACCATCCACCACTCTCCTCCGCCATCCCCGCGCAAGCCCGGCCCGCTCCCCCACCTCCCCCACCGCCATCCCCCCCATCACCGGACCTCCACCCGCGCCGCAACAGTT
>JBFILE010000015.1:0-23368 GCA_041599855.1 Thermoplasmatota archaeon | reverse complement strand
GCCGCTGCGCCCTTCCGGCCGTGCAGCAAAGCGAGGAGGAGGCCCCGGATTGCCACGTCAAGAAAAAATCGGCGAGGGGAGGGCTGGGCCGGGGGGGACTTGGATTACCTCACCCACCCCTCGCGGCCGCCGCGAAGCGCGGGAAGGCATCAAAAAGCGCACAGCACAGGGAGAGCCCGACGCCGACGCACTCCCTCCGCTGAGCGTCGGTCGCACGTCTGCGCCTTTGCGGCGATGCCGCAAAGAGAGGGATGGCAACCCCTCGAGTCCAACACCAGGCGAATGCACCAGCCCCGCGGAGCGCGGGGAGAGCCCGATACTTGTGAGAACCGCATAGCCATGACCGCACCAGCCCCGCGGAGCGCGGGCAGATGCCCCTCTCGGCCGGCGCGAAGCGCCGGAAGGAATCCAAAGCGCGAAGCGCTTTATCCGCCCCGTGTTCCATAACGCTTTATCACCCGCCCCCCTCACCCCGACCTGATGAACCCCGTGCAGGCCATCGTCGGGGGCCTCCTCGTCCTCTTCGTTCCGGGCTACTTCATCACGAAAGCCCTCTTCCCCCGCGGATTCGAACGCATCGCCACCGAGCGGTCCCAGAACAGCGCAAGACCCGTCCCCGACGGCATCCTCACCGCGTTCCTCTCCATCGTCCTCTCCATCTGCACGAGCATCATCGTGGGATCCTTCCTCGGATTCCTCCCCGCGCCCAAGGACTGCTCGACCCCCCCATGCGGGTTCTTCCAAGGGAGCGCCACCGGATTCCCCTACATCGAACTCAGCCTCATCGGCGTGAGCGCCGTCGCATTCATCATCGCCGCCGCCCGCGGCGCATTCCCCCGCCTCATGCGCCGCATCGCACCCTGGCTCAACAAGCAGGTGAATGCCCCTGAAGCCGAAACGCACGCCACCGTTGCGCCCGGCAGCCCCCCCGAGCAGCCGACCGGCCACGAGCCCAATGTCCGATGGGACCTCATGAACCTGCACGCGCGCCGCGCCGCCGCCCGAGCCCTCGGCAACCAGAAGGTCGCCGAAGAACTCGAACACGAAATCCAGACGATCGAAGCCGGCGGACGCTCCGATTGAACCCCCGAAACCACCACAAACCGACCCCCAGCGGGACATGTCCCACGCCGGTTAGGAGCACTAAAGACAGAGGACACCTCTGGCCGATTCTCCACGGAGTTTCACCTGATGGCTGAAATCCACCTGAACGCGGACACCCTCCGCCTCCTCGCCCTTTTCGAAGCCCTCACCGGCGCCCCCGCCCGCGACGTCCTCGAAGAGGAAGACCGCTACATCTTCGTCGTCGAACAAGGCCAGATCGGCCGCGCCATCGGAAAAGGCGGCATCAACCTCAACCGCGTCCGCGACAAACTCCAGAAGGACGTGGACCTCGTCGAACACGCGACGACCCCGGAAGACTTCATGAAAAGCCTCTTCCACCGCTTCAAGGTCCAAAGCATCGAGATCCACGAGCGCAAGGACGGGGAAAAGGTCGCGAAGATCAAGATCGACCCCGCCGACAAAGGAAAAGCCATCGGTCGCGGCGGCCGCAACGTGCAACTCGTCCGCACCCTCGCCGACCGCCACCACGGACTCAAGGACGTCATCCTCGAATAAGGGCTCTGCCGGCACGCGCCGCACGCCGCAGGACGCGCAGCCCCACACCCATAGTTTTATCATCGACTCCCGCGTCCGCGGCCCTTGCTCCGGAGTCTACCTCCGTAGGAGATGGAGTCAAATGGACATCAACCGCGCCCTTCGAAGCGCCGCCAACACCGGGAAGATCCTTCTCGGCACCCACGAAACCACGAAAGCCGTCGTCTCCAAGGACGCGAAACTCGTCATCGTCGCAAGCAACGCGCCCGTGGACGCAGTCACCGCCATCCGCGACGCCGCCAAGAAGAACAAGATCACGGTCTACAGCTTCCGTGGCAAGAACACGGAACTCGGCCCCGCCTGCGGGAAGCCGTTCAGTGTCGCCGCCATCGCCGTCATCGACGCCGGTGAAAGCGACGTCCTCGCCCTCAGCGAGTGAGACCACGCACGACGCGCGCACGCCGGCAACGGCCCGCGCATCGCCGCCGATCGTGGACCTCAACGCGCGGGCCCCGCCGAACCGGCAGGGCCCGCCACCCCTTCCTTTTCCAGCACGTGATCCAGCAGTTTCCCAGCGGGGACGCTACGCCGAGGGCCGCCCGTGGGCGACCCATCACACCGTCCACGATCCGGCACGCCCCGGCATCCGGGCGGGTACTCCTCCGGACGTTACGTAATGTCCGGACAATCAAGAAATGGCCTCGACGCTTCGTCCGTTCACCCCTCGCGCGAGGGATGACGTGCACACGGGACACGGGGAGCGTGCAGCGGTAGCGCTCCCGAATCCCGTGGTGGTGGCGGCGGGGGAGGGCCCGATGATGCAGCGGCCAGCGAAAGCTACCAGCCCCGACCCGACGGCGATCCGAACCCGCCTCTTCATCCCCGGTCGAGCGATCACGCCCGTCCATCAAGAACCAAAAAGAAGAACGGGTGTCCCGGGGAGCACTGCCGCCGGAACCTCATCTGAACACCGGCCACGCCGCACCGGGAGCGAAGGACCGCCGGCCCTCCGCCCCACAGGCGCGTGCGTGTCAGGCGTCATTCATTCTTCGACTGAATCCTCACCCTTGGGCTCTTCACCCTCCGGCAGGTCCCCTTCTTCCCCTTCGACACCGAGTTCCCCTTCCACCGACGCGGTCGGCCCGGACAGGGGTTCCTCGGCGGCGGCAGCCGGCGCGGTTTCCACAACACCGGCAGGTCCGAGCATGAGGGCCTGCTGCTGTTCGCGGATCTTGGCTTCGACGGCTTCGCGGCGCCGGTTGTACTCATCGGTGACGTCCGCGGGGAACGCGTTCGGCTTCATGATGAGGTTCACGGCGCCGGTGCCGAGGCTCACGGGCTGGCCGACGATGATGTTCTCGGCAACCCCTTCCAAGGGGTCGATTTCGCCGATCATGCCGGCTTCGAGGAGGTGGTTCACCGTGATCTCGAAGGCGGCGCGGGCGAGGACACTGCTCTTCTCACCCGAGATTCCGTGGCGGCCGATGGCGCGGATGTTGCCGTCGGACGTCATGACGTCGGCGACAAGCATCAGGTGGCGGATGTCCACGCTGAGACCCTGTTCGTTCAAGGTCTTGTGGGCTTCCTCCATGATGCCTTTCCTTGCCGCTTCCACGCCGAGAACCTCGTAGAGTTCGCGGAAGTTGTTCGTGGTGGTGCGGCTCGTGTCGACGCCGTCGATCTTCATCACTTTCGCGAGGTTCGAGCCCTCGGTGTAGATGATGTAGCCTTCGGGTTCGCGACGGAGCACGACCCTCGCGATGTCGCTGATGCCCTTGATCTGGAGCTTCTTGGCATCGGCGGCGATGTTCTGCAGGGTCTTGTAGGGGCGTTCGTCGCCTTCCTTCGGCTTCAGGATGATCTTGCCGCTCTTGATCTCCTGTTCCGCGTTCTTGACCTTCTCGAGCTTCTCGGCGATGTCGTCGAGGCTGATGCTCTTGCGCTTCAGCTTCTTCGTGTCGGGCGAGATGATGACCTGGAACGTTCCCAGGTCCGTGTCGACATCGGCGATGTCGATCATGTTCGTCGTCTCGATCTCGCTTGCGACCTGCTGCGCCTTGTCGGGGTCCTCGCGGTAATCGTCCGTGAGGTACACTTCCATCATGGGCGTGGACGGGATCCGCCGCGCGTCCACGATCTCGATGAGTCGCGGAAGCCCGAGTGTGACGTTGATTTCGGCCACACCGGCGTAGTGGAAGGTACGCATCGTCATCTGCGTTCCCGGTTCCCCGATGCTTTGGGCACCAAGGATTCCGGCTGCTTCCGTCGGGTCGATGCGGTGGAGCTTGAACTGGCGCCACAGGTTGTCGGCGACCTTCCCGAACATCTCCTCCTTGTCGCCGTGGATCTCGGGGAGCGCCTGCACGAGCTTCCGCGTCGCATCGTTCATGATGGCGGCGGGAAGTTCGGCCCGGAGTTCCTCGAGGCGGGCCCGGATGGGCTCGTACACGCTGTGCCAGTTCGTGAGGAACGTCTTCAGGCCGTCACCCTTGAGGCCGCCCTTGACATCCTTCTCGAGCTCGCGCGTCATGTAATCGGGGAGCGAGAGCTTCATCTTGACGAGGAGGTCGCGGACGACCTTTTCGTGTTCGCTCGGCTCGTATCCCTTGTACTCGGCGTACTCGACACCCTCGTATTCCAATCGAGTGTCCTTGAATTCCCCGACTTCGGCCTTGATGCGGTCGGCGAGTTCGTCACCGATGCCTTCGATCTCGATGAGTTCATCGAGGGGGGCCCGCTGGAGGTCGTAGACGGTCTTGTACCCGGCTTCCCAGAGCACATCCGCCTTCTGGCGGCCGACGCCGGGAATCTCAGTGAATTCCTCCAGGGTGTCGTCCTGGTTGACGACCTCATCCTTGATCGCTTCGGCAATCTCTTCGTCGAAGAGGTCCACGAAGTGGTCGATGAGGGCACGCTTGAGGTCATCGCGGGTTCGGAAACCCGCCCGCCACAGCTTCTCTGCGACGGGTTTGTCGATACTCTTCAACGTGAGGAGTTCAACGATGTCCTCCTCGGCAACCGGGACTTCGTCCGGCAGCGAGTCCTTGATCGCCTGGGCGAGCTTGGGTCCGATGCCTTCCGCCGCCGCGATGTCGGTGACGGTGGCGCGGATGAGGTCTTCCCGCGCGCTGAAGCCGGCTTCGTAGAGGGCTTCGGCCTTGGATTTGCCAACGCCCGGAAGCTCCGTGAAATTCTTCACGGTCACCTTCTTGCGCTCCTGGGGCGTCATCTCGGCCCAGGTCTTCACCTTCTTCTTGGACGCAGCCTTCTTGGGGGCGGCCTTCTTCGCGGCCTTCTTCGGGGCGGGAGCCTTCTCGATGGCGTCTTCCGTGGCCGTGACGGCGTCCGGCTCTTCCGTGTCCGGCGCCTTGTCCTTCGCTGCTTTCTTCGCCATGATCATTCGCCCCCGTAGTCCGTGTCGGAGTCGCCTTCTTCGCTGATCTCGTCGAGCATGCTGCGCGTGAGTTCAACGTCTTCCCGGTCGTACGTCATGCGACCTTTCGCACTCTTCTCGGGCCCGAGGTCGAGGCCGAGGACGTCCTGGATGGCGTCGTTCACGTTCACGCTCTTGCCCCGGAGGGACCGCGTGGGGTCCACGCCGTCTTCCCCGTAGCTGAACTGGATGATGGTGCCGGCGGTGTTCCGCACGGTGCCGTCATAATCGATCTTCAGGTCCTCGAGGGCATTGATCAGCCTGCGCTGCATGTACCCGGACCGGCTCGTACGGACGGCCGTATCGACGAGACCTTCACGTCCACCCATGGAGTGGAAGAAGAACTCGAGCGGGTTGAGCCCCTTCTTGTAGGAGGAACTCACGAAACCCTTGGCGTCCGCACCAAGGTCGCCCCACCTGAAGTGGGGAAGGGTCCGGTGCTGGTAGCCACGCCTGATGCGTTCGCCACGCACGGCCTGCTGGCCCACGCAACCCGCCATCTGGGAAAGGTTGAGCATGGAACCGCGGGCCCCGGACTTTGCCATCACGACGGCCGGGTTGTCGAGACCAAGGTGTTTTCCTGCAATCTTCCCGGCGCCGTCACGGGCCTGACCGAGTTCCTGCATGATCTTCAGTTCGAGGGTCTCTTCCAAGCCACGTCCGGGCATCTGTTCGAGGGTACCGTTGTTGTACGCTTCGACGAGGCGGTCCACGTTGGTTTCCGCTTCGGTGAGGCGCTCGGCGATCTGCCGCGTGGCTTCCTCGGGGATGTCCTGATCGTGGATCGACGTCGTGAACCCCTTCACCATGATGGCGCCGAGGCAGAGCTTGGTCACGTTGTCGATGAACTCGCGACCGCCTTGGGATCCGAAGCGGCGCATGAGCTTGTTCAGGATTTCTCCCTTGAACGCGCCGATGGCCTTCTCGTCGATCTGGCCGTGGACGAGGACGCCGTTCTCGATGACGGTCATGCCCTCGTACTTGCACTCCTCGATGGGGATGCCTTCCTCCACGCACATGTCCGGTTCCCGGAGTTCCGGGTGGAAGCGCATGTTGAGGTCCTCGGGGAGGATCTCGCTGAAGATCTGTTTCCCGGTCCACATGTCCTCGGCGGCCTTCTCGCCGTTCGGCATCTTCTCGCCCTTCTTGTACGTGGGCGGAAGACGCATCGTGGTCATCTTGATCTTCGAGAGCACCTGGAGCGCCTGGCTCATGGTGAACCGCTGCTCCCGGAACGTCAGGATGAACGCGCCGGTGATCTCGTCGTGGATGGCACCGATGATGGGGCCGCCGAAGCGGGGGCTCATGATGTGCTCCTGCACCCGCATGAGGATCTTCGCTTCCGCGCGCGCCTCTTCGCCCTGGAGGACGTGGAGGTTCATCTCGTCGCCGTCGAAGTCGGCGTTGTAGGGCGGGCACACCGAGAGGTTCACCCGGAAGGTCTTCCACGGCATGACGCGGACCTGGTGGGCCATCATGCTCATCCGGTGGAGGGACGGCTGCCGGTTGAAGAGGACGATGTCCCCGTCCATGAGGTGGCGTTCCACAACGAACCCGGGTTCGATGCGCTTGGACACCTCTTCGCAGTTCATGCTCGTGACCTTGAGGCGTCGACCGTCGTTCCGGAGAACGTAGTTGACACCCGGGTGGGTCTGGGGTCCGCGCGCAACGAGAAGGCGTGCCTGCTCGATGTTGTACGCGGTCACCTTCATCGGCACCGTGAGTTCGACGGCCGATTGCACGGGTACGCCGACTTCGTTGATGCTGATGTTGGGGTCCGGACTCACGACGGTCCGCGCGCTGAAGTTCACGCGCTTTCCGCTGAGGTTGGACCGGAAGCGCCCTTCCTTCCCCTTCAGCCGCTGGCTGAGGGTCTTGAGGGGGCGGCCGGACCGGTGACGCGCCGGGGGGATACCGGACGTCTGGTTGTCCATGTACGTCGTGATGTGGTACTGGAGCAACTCCCACAGGTCCTCGACGATGAGCTGCGGGGCACCGGCGTCACGGTTCTCCTGGAGACGCTGGTTGATGCGAAGCACGTCGACGAGCTTGTGGGTCAGGTCGTCCTCGGACCGCTCACCGGAGTCGAGGGTGATGGACGGCCGCATGGTGACCGGCGGCACCGCAAGCACCGTGAGGATCATCCACTCGGGGCGCGCGACCGCGGGGTTGACACCCAGGAGTTCCAGGTCGTCATCCACGATCTTCTCGAGCCACTCACGGACATCAACCGGCGTGAGCTTGTGGCCATCCTCGCGGAAGGCCGTGGGCTTCTCGAAGTCGATCTTCTTCTGGATCTCGCCGCAGTGGGGGCAGGTCTCGTTCGGCTTGAACGCCTGCTTCACAATCTCCTTCACGAAGTCCTGCACGTCGCGGCCCATCTCGCGCCAGCCCTTGAGCTGCTCGTGGGCGGCGGCGATCTGGTCCTCGCTGAGGAGGAGGCGACCGCAGGCCCGGCAGGACCCGCGGAGGAGGTTCTTGATGATCTTCGTGTACCCGACGTGGATGACGGGCATGGCCATGTCGATGTGGCCGAAATGACCGGGGCAGTCGCCCACGGTGCGGCCGCACGTCTTGCAACGGAGACCGGGTTCGATGACACCGAGCTTCGGGTCCATGAGACCCATGTCGATGGGGAACCCGTCGTCGTCGTACGTGTCGGCCGTGATGATCTTCGTGGCCGACATGTCGCGGATCTCGGCCGGCGACAGGAGGGCGAACGCGATCGATCCGATCCGCTTCGGGGCGTTGGTGATGATGTCGGACGACATTAGATCAGATCCTCCAGTTGCATGCGCGGGGCGACCGTGAGCGATTTGAGTTCGTCAAGCAGGAGCTTGAACGCGTAACTCATCTCGACCGGGTAGATGTCGGCTTCGTCCCCGCATGTGGGGCACCGCATGAATCCGCGGCGGTCCTGCATGGCGACGTGGCCGCACTGGCGGCACACGAGTTCGGTGACCCGGTCGGATTCGTCGAGGAGACGATCCTTGATGACCATGGCCGCGCCATGGCCGATGAGGCAGTCACGCTCCATCTCACCGAAACGCAATCCACCGTCACGGGCGCGACCCTCGGTGGGTTGACGCGTGAGGATCTGGACCGGGCCGCGGGAGCGGGCGTGCATCTTGCCGGCCACCATGTGGTGGAGCTTCTGGTAGTAGATGCAGCCGACGAAGATGTCGACCTCGAAGCGCTCGCCCGTCGTTCCGTCGTACATGACCTCCTTGCCGGAGTAGTCGAAACCACTCTTGAGGAGACCGTCGCGGATGACCTTCTCGTTGTCTTCGCCCGTGAAGGCCGTGCCGTCCATGACACGTCCTTCCATGGCGCCGACCTTGCCGCCGAGCATCTCCAGCACGTGGGCGATGGTCATGCGGCTCGGAATCCCGTGGGGATTCACGACGAGGTCCGGGATCGTTCCATCCTGCGTGAAGGGCATGCTCTCCGGAGGCTGGATGAGCCCGATGACACCCTTCTGGCCGTGCCGGGACGCGAACTTGTCCCCGAGTTCGGGAATGCGCTGGTCACGGGCCTTGACCTTGACGAGGCGGGAGCCGTTGGAACTCTCGGTGAACATCACGGTGTCCACGGTTCCCGATTCCCCATGGCGCACGGTGACCGAGGTCTCGCGGCGCTTCTGGGGCGTGAGGAAGTCCGAGGGCTCCTCAAGGAAACGGGGCGGGCTCGTCTTGCCGATGAGCACGTCACCGGGGGTGACCTGCGCTTCGGGGGTGATGAGGCCGTCCTCGCCGAGATTGTTGTACGACTCCTCGGACCGGGCGCCCTTGACCTCGGGGCTCGGGACCTCGAAGCGGTCCTCCTGGCCACCGGGGTAGCGGCGTTCTTCGCTCGCGTACGTCCGGAAGAACGAGGAGCGGCCGAGGCCGCGGTCGATGGAGGAGCGGTTCATGACGATGGCGTCCTCCATGTTGTAGCCGTGGAAACTGAGGACGGCGACAATCATGTTCTGGCCGCTCGGGCGGCGGTGGAAGTTCACGTACTCGAGGCCGCGCGTCCCCGTCATGGGGCGCTGCGGGTAGTGCATGAGGTGACCACGCGTCTCGGGGCGGATGCGGTAGTTCGCCTGGCCGAACCCGAGACTCTGCTTGCCCATCCCGGCACCCATGGTGATGCGCGGCGATGAGTTGTGCTCGGGGTACACGACGAGGCTGGCGGCGATCCCGAGGATGACCATGGGGTCCACTTCGCAGTGGGTGTGGTCCACGTTCAGGTCCTTGGGCGTCAGCGAGATGTAGAGGTTCTCCTCCTCTTCCGCGTCCACGTACTC
The DNA here is from genome assembly GCA_041599855.1 of Thermoplasmatota archaeon. GTDB lineage: Archaea > Thermoplasmatota > SW-10-69-26 > JACQPN01 > JAJPHT01 > JBFILE01. The sequence goes on along the minus strand of JBFILE010000015.1, from coordinate 14,045 downwards.
GACGACGCCTTCCCGCACGAGGTCGCTCCATGTGAGGCGCCCGTCCTGGAGGTCGCGGAGGTGCTCGTCGGTGACGAGGGTGCGGCCGTCCTTGACGACGATGAGGGGGCGGCGGGCACGTCCGGCGTCACAGTTGATGATGACGTCGTTCGTGGATTCGTCGAACCGGACATTCACTTCATTCGTGAGGAGACCTTGGCGGCGGCGCGCCCGGATCTTCTCGACGAGTTCCTTCGGGTTGTCGTGAAGGCCGGCGAGGTCGCCGTTCACGTACACACGTGCGCCTTCCATCTTGTCAGATGCCATTGCTTCAGGCCCCCGTGACTTCGAATTCGCGCGAATGGATCTCCTGGACGCCGAGGTCGCGCACCATCTGGAGGACCTCGCGTTCGTCGTACCCTTCGCTGATCTCCGTGAGGAGGGCCATGTTCTTCACAAGGCCGCAGTTCGGTCCTTCCGGCGTCTCGTTCGGACAGAGCCGACCCCATTGGGTCGGGTGCAGGTCACGCGCCTCGAAGTGGGGCTGCGAACGCGTGAGCGGGCTGATGACACGCCGCAGGTGCGACAGCGTCGACATGTTGCAGGTGCGGTCGAGAAGCTGCGACACACCGGCGCGGCCTCCGACCCAGTTCCCCGTGGCGAGGGCGTGGAGGAGCCGCTGGGAGAGGACGTCGCTCCGGACGGCCGTCGACACCTTGAGTTCGCGGTTTCGCGAGTGGGCGCGCTCCAACTGGTACTTGAGGTCCTTCGTGAGACCGGTGAAGGCGACACGGAACAGATCTTCCATGAGGTCCCCAGCCAGTTTCAAGCGCTTGTTCGCGTAGTGGTCCTTGTCGTCCTCGCCGATCTTGGCGAGGGACAGTTCGAGGACACTGCGCGCCATGCGTCCGAGGAAAATGCTCTTCTTCATGCGGTCGTCGGGGTCGTTGCCGAGGTGGGGGAGGAGGGAACGGTCCATGAGGCTCTCGACCCGCTTGATGCGGTACTCCTTCGCCTGGCCACCGGCCAACTTCTTCCCGAGGAACGCAATGGCTTCCTCGCGGTTCGACACCTGGTACTCGTTGAGCGAGTCCTCGATGTTCGAGAGGATGAACGGCATCATCTCGGGGTCCGAGACGATGGCGTTCATGATGTCCTCGTCCGATTCCATGCCGAGGGCACGGAGGAGGACGACGAGGGGGAGCTGACCGGACGCGGCCGGGACGCTCACCATGAGGGTGGAGTCCTTCTTCATCTCGACGATGACGAGGGCCCGGTATCCTTCGCGCTGGGAGAACACCTTCGCCACGGGCACGTCGCGGCCGTAGCGCTTGTTGAACTCGACGAGCACCCGGTTCGGGGCGAGATCCTCGAGGCTGATGAGGACACGCTCGGTGCCGTTCACGATGAAGTACCCGCCGATGTCGAGGGGGTCCTCCTGGAGTTCGACGAGCCGGTGGTTGTACTCCTCCGGCGTGTACGTGGTGCCCTCGTGGCGTTCGAGGTTCTCCTTCGTGATGTTGCACTTCGAGCTCTTGATCATGATGGGGAGGTCGCCGATACGGACCTCTTCGGGCTCGTGCTCGACCCCCTCGATGATCGGGATGAATTCGAGGTACATCGGGGCCTCGTACGTCAGGTTGCGCAGGCGCGCTTCCATCGGGGTGAGGAGCCGCGTGGATCCGTCGGCTTCCTTCACGATCGGGTTCCCGATGCGGATCTTGCCGAGTTTCACCTCGTAGCCTTCGATGTCGGTCTTGATGGTGCCGCGGTCGGTCTCGTCATCCCCGACCTTCATGTTGTCAATGATATCCTGGAGCCAGTAGTTGGCAAAGTCATTGTACGACATGAGGTGGTGGTTGGCAAGGCTCCGCTCCCTGTAGAATGCGTCAACGAGTTCTCGCAAAATCAACCCTCGACGACAACACGGTAGGCGAGGGACTCGCCGGCCGTGGGGGATTTCCGGATGACTTTCACAATATCCCCGGGCTTCGCACGGATCGCGCGCGCCGCTGGATCGGAGGCGAAGATCTTCGGAAGCTGGTCGGGTGTCGCGTTGTACCGCGTCAGAATATCCTTCGCATCGTCCTCCGACAACACTTCGTGCCGGGGGACGAGTTCGTGCTTCATCACGTCGAACGCCTTCGCCATGTACTCCCTCCCGCCCACTGCGGGGTGTGTGCAGCGTCCCCACTCGGTGTGGATCGCGCGCGCGGTCGGGGACGAGGAGATCGCCCCCGACGGGCCCAGAGGGATTCGAACCCACGACCGTCCGGTTAAAAGCCGGACGCTCTACCTATCTAAGCTATAGGCCCACATTGACAGAATGCGGAAGATCAGTTGCCCGATCGAAGGACCATGGTTCGCAACCGGTTGATTGGTTGCGGCACACGCCGTACATGACGTTCCACCGCAGGCCGGACCAGCCGCTTCGGACCATCATTCGATCAATCCTCCCGGAGGAGGCACTTGGCAACGTTCCCACCACACCCGTCTGATCGGCAAAGCCTGCGATTTTCTCCTTGACCGACGCGCTCGATTCCCACCGTTTTTCGAGAGCACCGGCATGGCACTCCCTAGGGTAGGCTGCCGTCGGTAATTCCACTCCCCCTATTTGTAATTGAGCCATCGATCGGGCGAACTGGTGGCCCCTGGCGCGCCCGTGGCGTTCATTCCAAGGGGCCGGGATCACCAGCGGCAAGGCGCGATGGTGAAAAGGGCGGATGCAGGTGCAGGGGTTGCGGTGGACCTGCATAGGCGTCGGCAGTTTAAGAGGATTCTGCTCACGGCCATGCCGACCCCCACGTCGGGAAGACCCCGTGGGGGCGGCATCTATTGATCGGCGCGCGGCCCTTCGACGGTGGCGGCGAAGGAGGGCACCGGCGCGCCGGCGACCGATGCGCATGCTGGCGGCCCGTCAATCAAGCAGCATTCCGGCCCCGCCGGCATCCATGAAGGGCGGGCGGGCCACGCTGGACCGGAAGGTGCAGGCGAGACACACGGCCATCCACGCCGCCTGCTCGCGGACGTAGGCGATCTTTTCCGCACAGTGCGGACACACGAGCATGGGCGACTCCACGGGAACGACCATGGCGGGGCATTCGGGATACGCGTTCTGGTCGAAACCCGGGTATCCCCCCACGTCGGTATCGATCCATCGGTTGGAATCGCGTACCACAAAGGACCTGCACGCGAGGTCCCGGATGTTCCCCAGCCACCGGAGGTGCAATCGGAAGATGTCATTGCAAGAAATCCGCCAGCGGGGGGCGCCGCGCATCCGCGCGCCACGCATCGCCGTCATCCTCGTCGGCCTGTTGATTATTGTCCCGTTCCTCCCCACCGCCGCTGCCCAGGGCAATTCCCAGTGGCACGGTCAGGACAACGAGTTCGGGTCCATCCGCATGAAGTTCCAGGATGCAATCGTCGGAGAACCCATCGAGGTGGAGGCCCACATCACCCTCAAGACGCTCTACGAGGACAAGCGCGTCACGTACTTCATGTTCGCATTCACGGCCGAGGGCCAGCCCCTTTGCGTGAACTGGGACTACATCGGAACGGAAGGCGGCGACGGCTTCTCGTTCTTCAAGGAGGAAGGGTCGAACGGTGACCCCGTGATCAAGAAGTTCGTGGAGGACACGCAGATGCCGCCGCCCGGCCAGAAGATCGTGCTCAAGGGAACGGTCGGCGCCGCGGACCGCGGCCTCATGCAGGTCGGCGCCCTCATCGTGCCGTTCAATTACAAGTGGGAGAAGGTCACCATGAAGAACGGTCTCCCCGCCGACCTCTTCAGCTTCACCCAGTTCGGCGTGAACAAGGAGACGCCCGGATGCAGTGCGACCGGGTCGAGCGGCGGCGGCAGCCTCGTCGGAAATCTCCGCGAGAACCTGACGCCGGCGCCCGGCGCGGCGCTGGTGGCGACTGCTGTGGCCATCGCGGCCGGCATCGTGGTGTGGCGACGCCGCACGGAGCCCTGAGTCCGGCCCGCGACATCGCAAGGGTCGCACGCCAGATCAGGACGACGCGTCGACGTCTGTGGCGCGGGCGCGGCCGGCGTCGCCCACCGAGGGCCCTGTCGGTTGCGGCCCGGGCGGGGTGGCTCGCCGGCCCGCCGGCGCGCCGCCGAGGCACGGTTGCCCGCGAACCATGTCGCCGGCGCAGGTCCGCGCGTGCGCGGCTCGCGCGTGGCCGGGTCAAGTCGGGTCCGGTGGAATCGGGCCGGGCCGGATCGGGTCGGGCCGGGCCGGATTTCCCCGGCCACCATCCGACCTTCCGGAGATCGCGTTGCGGGGCACCCACGACCGGTGGCCGGCGTGCCCCCGACGCGGGCCCAACGGGTGTTGCCGGTACCTTGGACCCGCGACCCGCGGGCGGTCCAACCAGGAGGGGCGGGGGTCGCGTCGTCGCGTCGTCTTGTGCCTCAGTGGATGCCGGGCGGAGGGTCCTGATCCGGTTCGCGTGACGCATCGGGGGCGAATCGTCGCTGCATCACGGTGTCGAACTCGTGGAAGTAGTCCCCGATCTCCCGGAGGTCAAAGGACCGGAAGATCATCTCCTTTGGTTCCCGCTCGAGCAGGAATCGGAAGGCTGCCTCGACGAGCACGTGATGGGGAACGTTGCCCCTCGTGACTGCCTGATGGTGGTCGTGCTTCACCGTGACGAGATGCCGGGTCCGGGTCCCGTCGGCGCCGCGCACGTCCACGCGGAACAGGTATTCGTCCGGGCGCTCCTCGATGCGCTCGACCGCCACCTCCACCATCAGCCATCCTCCGGGTAGGCCCAGTCGAGGTCTTCGGTTTCGCCACCGATCTCCAGCCAGGCCCACGCCCAGACGACGCTTTCGAAGCTCCGCACGAGGTCGTCATTCTTCAGGAAGTGGACGCTGTCGGAGCGGTACGCCCGCAGGTTCTCCAGGAATTTCTCCCCCCGGGCCGTCCGGGGCTTCGCCTTGGGGATCTCTGCATCGAGACGATCCGTCCACTTCGCGATCTCATGGCGGAGCTGGTCGGCGACGTCGGGGCCCACGGCCGCGCCATCGCGTGAGCGGGCATGAATGTTCGCGCTTGGACCCGCGTCACGTCGTGCAGGGGCCCTTCGACCTCAGGGGATGGGAGCCGCGGGGCCCGACCCGCGGGCACGCCTTGCGTGGACGATGCCGAGGATGAGCGCACTTGCCGCGAGGGTGAGGGTGCCTGCGATCCCGACTGCGTATCCCAGGGTCGGTTGCGTGTCGCGGACGAGCGCGCCGGCAACCGCGAAGAGGCCCCCGGTGAACGCCGTCCAGACGAGGGGGTTGTTGGTGGCATGGTTGCCGATGACGACGGCGGTTCCGGCGTAGACGAGTGCGCCCCCCGCGTTCCCATCGAGGAAGGGCCCCACCAGATAGTGGCCGATGAATGCGAGGGAGGCACCGGCGTAGATGGGCACCGGCCGGGGGCTGTCGCGGTGGGCAACGAGCACCAGCACCACAAGTCCAAGGCCGGAGAGGGCCCCGCCGACGCCGGTCAGGATCCTGAGCCACGTGGGGATGGCGTCCCCGAGGAGCGTGAGGGTGAACCGGGCGGCGAACACGAGGCTCGCGGGAGCCAGGGCGAGAAGTCCGATGGCGGCGAGGGTCGCAGGCTTCACGGGCCGCCCATGCCGGAAGGGGGATTTGAGCGTTCAGGCGGCGCTGCGCTGGGCACGGGCGAGCAGGGAACGGAGGCCGGCCCGTAGGCGCATGGCCATCGGCGGCTTGGGAAGGGCGAAGCAGGCATGGAACCGGAGGAATCGTTCCATGACCCCGGCGTTCCGGGCGTCGGACCCCGACCCTTCGCGACTGTTCTCCTCGGCAAGGCGGGCCGCAACGCCGAGGGCAAAGAGGCTCGCAAGGAGACTGATGACGCGGAGGACCACGGGGTTCATCGGCCACGGGGTCCGAACGCCCCATAAAAAGGCTTGGGTGGCGATCGTTGACCGGGCCGCCTTACCGAGGACCCGACCACGGGCGAGGTTGCCACCCATGCCCTTTATCGCCAAGGTGTGCCGCATCCAGTCGTGCCAGGACGCAACGGTTCCATGGGTGATCTGCGATTCGAGCGCTACTACGAAATCATCGTCGCCGCGGAGGACACGGAAATGGCCGTTCGCCGCCTGTCCGACGACCAGGTCGTTTCCGCATTGGCCGCCGCCTCCCGTGATCGCAATCCGTACGTGTCCAACATCCTTGCCACGGAAGCGATGAACCGCATGATGCGTGCCCGCGCGGTATCCCGGCACATCGGCGCCGGCATCGTGCTCCTCGATTGGCAGGGTCGCATAACGTTCGTGAATCCCGAGGCCGAGCATCTGCTCCTGAACGAGGAAGCGGACCTCGTCGGCACGACGTTCGACGAGCGGGTGCACGTCCATGACGGTGAACCATGCCACCTGTTCGACTGCGACAGCGGCGGACTCCCGATCCGGGATGCGCGCACGCGTTTCCGGAATTCGATTGGCGACATCATGCCCATCAACGTCACCGTCACCCGCCTCGGTGATGAAGATGACGCGCGTGGAGTGGTCGTGGCCTTTTCCGACGCATCATCGCGGATGGCGACCGAAGCCGCGGAACGGGGCGAGATGGATCGCATCCGCGGCTTCGATCAGGCACTCCTCCAGTTGGCGTCGAGTTCCACGATCCGGAAACATGGTCACCTGGCCGCGCTCCGCGAACTCACCGAAGTGGCGGCGAACGCCATGGCGGTCGACCGCGTGGGCATCTGGTTCTACGAGGACAACCACGGGGCGATCCGCCTCGTCGACCAGTTCGACCGCAATACCGGTGAACACACGGAAGGCGCACACATTTCGCAATCCGAGTACCCGGAGTATTTCGCCGCCGTCACGGCCGGCCGCATCCTGCGCGTCCCGGACCTCGCTGCGGCACGTCATCTGGGCGCCATCTCCAAGGATTATGCAAGTCAGGAGAACGTGGGCGCCATGCTCGATGCCCCCATGCGCCTCGCGGGAGGCCTCCACGGGATCGTCTGCCATGAGAACCTGGGAGGGCCCCGGGAATGGGACGTGGAGGAGGAGCGTTTCGCGGCATCCGTGGCGGATTTGGCGGGCGCCATTGTGGAGGTGTCCCGCCGCGAGGTGGCGGAATCGTCCGCCCGCCATACCGCTGGGCTCCTGCACGCGGTCATTACCCACGCGCCCCTCGGAATCGTGATCACGGGGCGTGACGGCGACCATTGGACCACGAATCCGGCGGCCGAGGCCATGCGGCCGTCGCTGGATCGGGTTATCGGAATCGCCCTCGGCCGGCTGCGGGAGGAGGGGCCGGTTGCCGAGCAGGACATCATGATCGAGGATGAGGCGGGAGAGCCGCGCGTGTTCATCGCCTCCGCATTTGAGATCCCCGATTCGCCGGGGCCCGATGAGGACGTGGCCCTGATGGTGGGGGAATTGCCGCGGGTGTTCGAGTCAGGAGCTCTTCTTGGTGCAGCCCTCGATGCCACGGACACGGGAGTCCTTTTGCTGGACAATCAGGGCCGGGAGATGTTCACGAACCAGGCATTCATGGACATGTGGCAGTTGCCCGAGCGCGCCCGATTCTTCGACATGCCCGGGGATGAACGGCATCGGGCTGCGGCTCGGTTGGCCGCGGACCCCGAACAGTGCAAACGGGAGATCCAGCGGACCATGGACGCCGGCCCCGGGACGCTCGAATCGTCCATATTGCTGAAAGATGGCGGGCGCATCACGTGGCGGACGGACCCCGTCAGGGTCCGGAGTCGCATCGTGGGCCATGTGAGCGTATTCCGCCATAGCCCCCCGACGCCCGATGATTCGGGCTGCGGCGGGCGGTGACCGTCGTCAACCATCCCGGGGCCCGGGCCGCGCTGCTTCGCGGGCCGTCAGCCTCGCCCCGATGAGGAGCGGATCATACACGGGGCTATATGGCGGCGCGTAGGCCGTGTCCACCTGTTCGAGGGCGTCAGCAGTCATGCCGGCGGCGAGTGCCACGGCTGCCGCATTGATGCGGAGCGCCGTACCGTCGCCCCCGACCATCTGCACGCCGAGGAGCTTCCCACTGGTTCGTTCCGCCACCATCTTCACGACGACGTCGCCGACTCCCGGGAAATACCCCGCCTTCGTCACGTCCTCGATTCGCGTCACCGCGCACGGGTAGCCGAGGACGCTCGCCTCCTCCTCGGTGACGCCGGTGCGCGCGAGTTCCACGGCATTGAATCGGGTGGCGGCGGTGGCCAGCACGGGCGGCATGACCGAGTCGCCACCTGCGATGCGGTCTCCGGCGACCCGCCCACTGCGGTTGGCGGGAAGCGCAAGGGGCAGGAACACGGGCTGCCTCGTGATGCCATGCGTGTGCGCGACACAATCGCCTGCGGCCCAGACATCCGGCAGGGTGGTGCGCATGCCGTCGTCCACGAGGACGGCTCCCTGTTTCGTGAGCGCTGCGCCCGCTTCCCTGAGAAGACCGGTCCGCGGAGACACGCCTGCGGCAGCCACGACGATGTCGGCCGGGTACTCGCCCGCTTCGGTGACCACTCCCGTCACGTGGCCGTTCCCGGTGATGCCGCGGATGACGCCCGCGGCCTCCACGGGAATGGACGCGCCGGCCAGTGCCTGCTTCAACGGGTCGAGCACGTCCGCATCGAAGCTCGGCCGCATGAGGCGTCCGCTCCGGGTCAGGATGGTCGTTGTCATTCCGAGGGCGTGAAATGCCTCCGCCATCTCGATGCCGACATACCCGGCGCCAATGACCACGGCGGTCCGGGGGTTCCGTTCGCGGACCCAGTCCCGCATGGCGATGCCATCCCCGAGGTGCCGGACGGCGAATACCCCGGGTTGGGCGGCCCCGTCGAACGGCAGGCGGGGTTCCGTTCCGGTCGCCACCACGAGTCGGTCATACGGTTCCGTCCACCGGCCCCCATCCTTTTCGACGGTGACTTCCCGGCGCCTGGGGTCGATGGCGATGGCACGGGTCCCGAGGCGGACATCGAGCCCCCGCTGGTCCCGTGCTGCTTGGGGAGTCACGCTGACCAATCGGGAGATGTCGCCCGTGACGATGCCGCCCACGTGGTACGGGATGCCGCACGCAGAATAGCTGATGTACTCGCCGGCTTCGACCACCACGACCTCGAGGTCGGGGGCGCGGCGCTTTGCGACACTCGCGGCACTCATTCCCGCGGCATTTCCGCCGACGACGACGACCCGGGGCATCGGGCCGCGAAGGGGTTCGGGAGGCTTAGACATTCGGCAGGCAGGCCGGGGATGCCGCGGCGCCGGGAACCGTTGACCCGCGATTCGAGGAGGATGGGTTATGTACCCGCCGCGCACGAGGAGCGGGCGTGCGGCACGTCCAGTCGGCGGGCGGTGGAACCGGTCCCCACGTCCGGGCAGGGAAGATGGATGCCCTCGTGACGGTACCCGGCGCGGGCGGGGTCCGCCAGCGATCCATACCCGTGCCGGAGCGCGGAACGAACGAGGTGCTGGTCCGATCCCTCCTCACGGGCGTGGACGGGACGGATGAAGCACTGGTGGCGCGCGGCGAGGGCAAAGCCCCTGAGGGTGAGGATTTCCTCGTGCTCGGCCACGAGTGCCTCGGTGAGGTGGTCGAGGCACCGGCGTGGAGTGGACTGGAACCGGGCGACCGCGTCCTCCCCCTTGTCCGCGAAGGATGCGGGGCTTGCGAGGCCTGCGCTCAGGCCGCACCCGACCTCTGCCCGGACCCGGATTCGGTGATCGAGCATGGCATCCGCGGCGCCCATGGGTTCATGCGCGCCCTCTGGACGGCGGATCCGCAGAACCTGGTCCCGGCGCCGCGGCACCTCGGAGACCTGGCGGTCCTCGCGGAGCCGTTGAGCATCGTCGTGAAGGCGCTGCAGCACGCGACATCCATCCGGAGCCGCATTCCGTGGGTTGACCCGGACGAGGGGTGGTCGGGGGCCCGCGCGCTCCTTGCCGGCACCGGCAGCCTGGGAACCCTCGGCGCATTCCTGCTCCGGTCCGAAGGGGTCTCCGTGTGGGCCATGGACCGCACGCCGGACGATGCGTTCCGCTCCCTGCTCCTGCGGCGCATCGGCGTCACCCATTTCAACTCCCACGACCGGTCCGTCGGCGACGTGGCCGGGGAAGTCGGCGGGTTCGACCTCGTCATTGAAGCGACAGGCGCGCCGTCGGTGACCTTCGACGCGGTGCGGGCCCTTGCCGGGAACGGCGTCATGTGCATGCTTGGTGTTCCGGCCGGGTCCGAGGAGGTCCGGATGCCGGCCGGGGAGATCATGAAGTTGATGGTGCTTCGGAACCAGGTGCTGTTCGGGAGCGTGAACAGCAACCGCCGCCACTTCGACCGGGCCCTCACCGCATTGGCGGGATTCAGGGAGCGGTGGAACGGGGCCTTGGGCGACGTGATCACCCATTCCTTCCGGCCCGGCGATTCGCACGCCGCGTTCGCGGGCGATGGAACGGATCAGGTGAAGAAGGTCATCGATTGGCGGTGACCGAGGGGGCCGGTACCTCCCTACCGGCCCCGCCGGGGTTGCCAATTCCCGCCCCTGCCCTTTCGCCCCGCTACAGCACGTTCGCCACGGCCATGACGCCGAGGGCGACGGTGAACAGGATGGCCACGAACAGGACCATGTTGGCGAGGAGCCGGTTCCGGTCGCGCCCCACGAGGTTCCGGTTGTTGAGGGCGAAGAGGAGGGCGGTGGCGATCACGGGCAGGATGACCGCGTTCGCCGCGGTCGCGAACACCACGATCGAGGTCGGCTGCAACCCGGTCAGGGCGCCCACGAGCCCGACGGCGATGACGGCCGCCCAGATGGCGCGCATCCGCGTGGATTTCAGGTCGTCCTTCCACCCGAGGACGTGGGACATGGCGTACGAGGCGGCAAGGGGCGCGGTGATGGCGCTCGTGAGCCCCGCCGCAGCGACACCGATGGCGAACAGGATGCGTGCTGCCGGATCGAGCCCTTGGGGGATCCCTTCGGAGACTCGAGTGCCGGCGTTCTCAGCAGGGTTCCCGATGACGGCAGACGAGATCAGGAGGAGACTCGCAACGAGGACGCCGGCGACGAGGAGCGCAAAACCGAGGTCGAAGCGGGCGCTCGTGATGTCCCGCGACCGCCACCCCCGGTTCCGGACGAGGGTTGCGTGCAGGAAGAGGTTGTAGGGGACGAGGGTCGCGCCCACGAGGGCCACGGCGACAATCCCGGCTCCGTCCGGAACCTGCGGAACGAGGCCGTCGCGGAGGGTGGACAGGTCCGGCGCAAGGAGGGCCAGGTTCACGAGGAATGCGATGGCCATGATGCCGACGAGGCCTGCGAGGATGACTTCGATGACGCGCGTGCGCCCCACCCAGAGGAGCAGGAATGCCAGGTCCGCTGCGGCGACCACGAACCACCATTCGGGCGCCGCGGCGATGGCGGTCGCCGCGTGGGCAACGCCGAGGAGGTTCGCCGTCTGGAACGCGGCGGCCCCCACCACGGCGCTTGCGAGGACGAGGAAGACGAACGCGCGACGCGGTGCGGTTCCGGGACTGAGGAACCGAACCACCTGGCCGAGGGTGAATCCACTGGAAAGGGTGAGGCGGGCCGCGGCATCCTGCAGGACGGCCGTGAGCATGATGGAGAGGAGGATGGCCCACAACAGCAGGGGGCCGTGGCTCGATCCGGCGACCAAGAGGGTGGCGATGGTGCCGGGTCCGAGGAACGCCGCCACCACGACGAATCCGGGGCCGGGGCCACGGGGACGTCGCTTCCGGATGGGCGCGATGCCCATCTTCTCCCCCGTGGCGATGCGCGAGCGCACGGCACCCCAAGGGTCGGCAGGAGCGTTTCATGGTTTCTTCACCATGCCCCCTGTTGCCATGTTGGGCCCCCGGATGACCGTTCGGGCCTGAGCGGTTCCGCCACCCTGCATGGCTGCCTTTGGACCGTCCCGCTGACCGCCGCGTCGGCAGTCGATGGCCCGCCCACCACCCGCGCAGCCCCCAGGACGCGAGTGAGCGCATCATGCACAGCACGTATTCTGCATACCAAAAAGAATAACTGCCGGAGGAGTTTACCCGCAGAAGAGCGAGCGTGCGATGTCACCCCCAGCCCCCCAATCCCTTCCGGACGCGTTGGCGACCCGCATCCTTGTGATCGATGGCGCCATGGGCACCATGATCCAGGCCGCCGACCTCGGCGAGGAGGATTACGGTGGATCGACCTACGACGGCTGCCCGGAGCAGTTGAACGTCACGCGCCCGGACGTGATCCGCCGCATCCATGACGCCTACCTTGAGGCGGGCGCCGACATCATCGAGACAAACACCTTCGGCGGTCACCCGATCCCCCTCGCGGAATACGCCCTTGACGATCAGGTGCGGGAATTGAATCGCGCGGCCGCGCGCATCGCCCGCGAGGCCGCCCATGCGGCATCGACCCCGGACCGGCCGCGCTTCGTCGCCGGGTCCATGGGCCCCACCACGAAGACGCTGAGCGTCACGGGCGGCACGGACCTCGACACGCTCCGGATCGGGTACCGCGAGCAGGCCATCGGCCTCATCGAGGGCGGCGTGGACGCCCTCCTCATCGAGACGGCGCAGGATACGTTGAATGTCAAGGCTGCATTCTTCGGCATCGACGAGGCCATCGAGGCAACCGGCCGCCACGTGCCCGTCATGGTGTCATGCACCATCGAGCCCATGGGGACCATGCTCGCGGGCCAGGACGTTGACGCCTTCTGGGCATCCATCGCCCACTTCCGCCCGTTGAGCGTGGGCCTGAACTGTGCGACCGGGCCCGAGTTCATGACCGATCACCTCCGCAGCCTCTCGACCGTCGCCCCGACCCACGTGAGCGTGTACCCGAATGCCGGGCTCCCGGATGAGGATGGCCGGTACGAGGAGACGCCCGCAAGCCTCGCCGGCAAGATGGCGCGGTTCCTGGACCACGGGTGGGTGAATCTCGTGGGGGGTTGTTGCGGCACGACGCCGGACCACATCCGCGCACTCCGGCAGCTCGTTGACGAGCGGTCGCCGCGTCCGGTCCCTGCGGTCACGCGTCGCGTCGTGAGCGGCATCGAATCGCTGGAAGTGGATGACGATCCGCAGAACCGCCCGATCCTCGTCGGGGAACGCACGAACGTCATCGGGTCCCGGAAGTTCAAGCGCCTCGTGGCGGAGGGCGCGTTCGAGGAGGCGAGCGAAGTGGGCCGCGCGCAGGTGAAGAACGGGGCACAGGTCGTGGACGTGTGCCTGGCGGACCCGGACCGCGATGAGCTCGCAGACCTGGAATCCTTCCTCCCGCACCTCACCCGGAAGGTGAAGGTGCCCATCATGATCGATTCCACGGACGAGAAGGTCGTGGAAGCCGCCCTCCGTCGGTTCCAGGGCAAGGGCATCGTGAACAGCATCAACCTGGAGGACGGGGAGGAACGGTTCGAGGCCGTCTGCCCCCTCGTCCGGAAGTACGGGGCCGCCATCGTCATCGGCACCATCGACGAGGACCCGGAGAACGGCATGGCAGTCACCGCCGCGCGGAAGCTCGCCATCGCGGAGCGCTCCTTCGACCTCCTCACCTCGAAGTACGGCATTGCGCCGGAGGACATCATCTTCGACGCCCTCGTCTTCCCGGCCGGCACGGGCGACGAGAACTATGTGGGGAGCGCCAAGGAGACCGTGGAGGGCGTGCGCCTCATCACCGAGCGGTTCCCGCAGTGCGCCACCATCCTCGGCGTGTCCAACGTGAGTTTCGGGCTCCCGCCGGCGGGGCGCGAGATCCTCAACAGCGTGTTCCTGTACCACACGGTGAAGGCCGGCCTCACGTACGCCATCGTGAACACCCAGATGCTGGAGCGCTACGCAAGCATTCCTGTGGAGGACCGGGAGCTTGCGGAGTACGTGCTCTTCGCACGGCGGGACGATGCCGTCGCCCGGTACACCGCACGGTACCGCTATGTGAAACACACGCCGCGGGCCCCCGCCGAGACCCTCACCCTCGATGAACGCCTTGCCCGCTGCATCGTGGAGGGGACGAAGGAGGGCCTGACCGCGGACCTTGATCGGGCCCTCGCAGACGGCCGCGCACCCCTTGACG
>JBFILE010000014.1:0-24007 GCA_041599855.1 Thermoplasmatota archaeon | reverse complement strand
GAACTCGCGCGCGTCACGGGCCTTGCGAAGGCAAGCGTCCATGAACACCTGGGCATCCTCGTGGATGCGGACATTGTCACGCGCGACGAGACCACGAAGCGCAAGTGGGTCTACTACCGCCTCACGTGGAAGGGCCAGAGCATTGTGCATCCCGAGCGCCGCCAGGTCGCCATCTTCCTTGCGTTCGCCTCCACGCTGCTCCTTGGTGCCTTCGCGTACGGGCTTTGGATGCTTGCGGACCTCGCGCGCATCACGAACCGGGCGAACGGCGCCATGGAAGGCGCCGGCTACGTGATCCAGGATTCGGACATCGCGCCCCTCGTCCCCGTCCTGTCTGTCATCATCGTGGGCCTCGCGCTCGCCTCCAGCGCCCTTGCGCTGCTCCTTGCGTGGGACTCATGGCGCCGGCGCGAACGCAGCCCGGTCGACGAGTTCCGTGACGCGCTGAAGGATTGAGCGGCCGCCGGAGCAACCGGCGGGTGCAGGAGGGCGCTAACTTGGCGGAATGGCGCGGGTCGCGAGCGGGGTGTGCCATGTGGGGCCCGGGCTTCGCCGCGACCTGCACCCCCCTATTCCTCCTGCGGTCCGCCGCCCCCGGGAAGCGACCGATCCCCGCCGATTTTCCCTAAGTTGGCACTACCGGGGGGGACGCGCCAACATGACGGAATTGCGCGGGTCGCGAGGGCGGTATCCGAAGTGGCACCCGCGCCAGGACCAGCCGATCCCCGGCGCGCCTTTGCCGCGACCTGCACCTGGGAGCTCGATCCGCTCCGCCGGCCCCCGGAGGCGACACCGCCCGGTGCGATTCGGATTGACTTGGCCCCGCCGCGGGGTGTCAACGTGCCGCGGCCACGCGCGCGATGACCGCGCCTACGCGCGAGACGTCCACGGCGAATTCGAAGAGTTCCTCGCCGTCGGGCGCGACGCCGACCGGGATGCGTTCCCCGTATTCGGCTTCGAGCGCCGCGTCCGATTCCACATCCACGAGGCGGAGGGTGACCGGGGTGCCTCGGGCGGCCTCCGCAAGAAGCGCGCGAGCCTGTTCGCAGAGGGAACAGTTCGGTCGAACGAAAAGGGTGAGCACCGCGCGGGCTCCGGCGGTATCGGGGACAAGCCACGGCACCTCCGGGAGATCCGTTCAGCGGACCTTGTAGTACGAGTAGTTCAGCTTCGCCTCATACCCGTGCTGCTTCTGGATGAGCTTCAACGGGATGTACGTCAGAAGCGCGAAGATCACGGGCAGGAGATTCGTCATCCAACTGAGGAGATCGAGCTGGAACACCGTGATGTACGGCCGCATCCAGACCCCGTATTCCTTGGCTGTGATCGGCCACTCCGCCCACACCACGTTGTTGATGGCGTACACGGACTGCATGAGCAGCACCATGATGTACGCGACACCGACCGCGGCCCACGCGGGGGATTCCACGGGTCGGCGGCTCACGCCGCGGTGGATGAACGGCAGGATGATGAGGGGCACCATCACGACGGCATTCAGGAGAAGGCCGACGACCTTGGCGTTCATGGGCGTCCATGCCGCCGGGTTCAGCTCGAAGCCGTTGTCGAGGCCGATGAACGGCATCGGGAGCGCGAATCCGAGGATGGTGAAGTCGTCCGCGATCTTCAGGAGCCCGTAGGACCAGAGAAGGTACCAGTCGGGCAGGATGATGAGCGGTTGACCTGCGGGGTTCGCGGGGCTCTCCAGGAAGTACGGCATGAATGCCGCGAGGTACATGGTGAGTCCCGTGAAGATGAGGACGATGATCGTGTTCCGGACCATCTCGTGGGGCCAGAAGGGGAACCCTTCGACGGGGCGTGTCTTCTTGGACGCGCGCTTCGCCGAGTCCGCCTTCTCCGCCTCACGGAGATACTCGCTGAGGATACCGTTGGTCGCCATCTTCACCACCTCAATGGGGCTCCGCGATTCCCTGCAGCCACACGATCAATATGTGGAGGCTGATCACGCCGAAGGTGATCATGGGCACGAGGAACACGTGCAGGATGTACTGGCGCGTGACGGTCGCCTGGCCGAGTTGGCTTCCCCCGAAGAGGAAGGCGGCGAGCCATTTCCCGATGAGGGGACTCGCCGTGGACATCTCGAGACCGATCGTCGCGGCCCAGTAGGACAGTTGACTCCACGGGAGGATGTATCCCGTGTACCCGAGCATGATGGTCAGGAACATCAGGAGGAACCCGATGATCCAATTCAGCTCACGGGGCTTCTTGTACGCCTGGGTGAAGTAGACGCGCACCATGTGGAGGAACACGGCCGCCACCATGACCATGGCCGACCAGAAGTGGACGGCGCGGATCATGAAGCCGAACGGAACCTCGAGCATGATGTACTTCACACTCACCCACGCCTCGTTCGCGTTCGTCTCGACTCCCGGGACGCCCGCGGTCGATGGCACGTAGTACAACGTGAGCAGGATCCCGGATATCGTTGCGATGATGAACGCCAGGAACGAGATGGATCCCATGGTGTACATGGGGTACCAGTACCAGATGCTGCGGAGCTTGTACTTCTCCGTGTGCGACCGGGGCATCTGGAGGTTGATCTGCATGTAGAAGTCCGAGATGGCGCGGGCGCCACGTCGGATGCGGAACCGCTCATCGAGCCACGCGAATGTGGCGAGCGCGAACCGCTGCATGAGGGACACGCGCCGGTACGTGCGCGCCGTCGCCTCGTGGCCGGGGAGGGACGGGGTCGCCATCAGTGGCCACCTTCCGCGCCGCCGCCACCTTGTTCCTGGAGGAACGAGTAGGCCTTGATCGTGATGGGGTCGTACTGGCTCATGTGGCAGGTGCAGAAGATCATGTCCCACGCGCCACGCGGGATCGCCTGGCCGGGTGCTTCCTTCCAGCCCGGAACGCAGCAGAAGTGGGTGCAGAACCCGACATAGCCGATGAATCCCGTCTTCTTGATGAGCGCGATGGCCGCGTCCTTCTTGTCCGCCGCAATGCCCTCGAACTCGATCACGGACTCAAGGTCGTCCTTCGGGACCTTGATGATGATGACCGTGACGATGTTGGACTTCACCGGGTCCTCCGGGTCGGAGCGCCAGATGGCCGCGGCACCTTGGCCGACGGGCTGGTTCTCGAAGTCCTTGACATTCATGCTCGCCCGTTTCTCGGCAAGCGACCGGTACCACGGGTTGAATCCCTGCGCGACCTTGTCCTCGGTGATGAAGTACTGGAGGGTGTTGGGGCCCGTCCAACCGTCCGGCTGGAGACCGGGGGACCCTTCGTGTCCGCAGTACCGGTACCATTCGAGGATGTTCTCGCCCAGGAACTCGGTCCTGCCGATGAGGTTCCCGTTCGCGTCCGTGTCGACGGGGAGCCAAGGGATACCGCGGGGTGCGGGGCCGGCGGCCTTGTGGGCACCCATGTAATCGATGGTCTGGGCCTCGCTCGTCTTCACGATGGCGAGGGGCGCGGCGAGGGCGTACACCGTCGCAGCGGTACACGCGACGCCGCCTGCCACGGCGGCGCCGGCGACGAAGGTGCGGCGCGTGATCGCGCCGTCCGGAATCTCGATCTCGTCAGGCAAGGAGGTCACCTCGAATGGACGTCACAACAAATCCTCGTACTTGGGCTTCCTCTTCTTGACGATCATCACGTCGGGGAGGAAGTAGCGGCGGTAGATGGCCAGGATGGCGGCAAGGGCGAGGAACGCGCTGCCGAGCCAGAATGCCAGGTACTGCTGCCAGGTGGGGTCGTTCACGCCCGTCGAGAAGCCCCAGATGAACAGGCCCGCGAAGACGAGCTCGACCAGGGTCAGGATCGTGAGGACGATCACCATGAACATGGGCTCGGGGGCCGGAACGTAGCGCACCACGTCCCCGACCTCGGATCCCTTCTTCTTCGCCTTCGCCATCGGTCACACCGCCCTAAAGTGCCCTCACGATGGCGATCACGACGAGGAGCATGGCCACGACCATGGCCACGTAGAACCCGTATTTGTCCATGAACTCCTGGGGGCCGCTGATGCCGCCGTCGGGGCGGTCGCGGTGGTCCGTCGTCGCGGTGGTCTCCCCGTGCTTGAACAGGAAGAAGGATCCGCCGTACACGACGAAGAGGACGGCGAATGCGATGACGCCGACCCAGTACGCGAGGTAGTGGACGCCGACCTTCGTGATGGGGATCTCCGCGACACCGAGGCTATTCTCGGGGAGGGGTCCGCCGGAGGCCTGGCTGATGAAGCTGGCCCGGTTCCATTGGTCGAGGTCGTTCGGGAGGTTGTCGCCGTTCACGGCTTGGACCGTGAGGACCGCGGCCACGTTCTCCGAGCCCGTGGGGGCTGTCCACACGACCGACCACGTGCGCGAGTTCGCGTCACCGGCGGGGGTGTGGGTGGCTTCATTCCCTTCGATCGCGACGAATTCCTCGTAACCTGCGGCGGGGGCGAGGGTGCCGCCGGTCACAAGGAGGTTGAACCCACCCTTGTTGCCGTCGGGATTCTCCTCGGGACCGCCGATCATGGTGATGTTGAGGTGGTATGCGGCGCCGCCTTCGAAGGTCCAGGGAAATCCTTCGAGGACCGGGACCACCGTGGGTGTGGGATCCGGGTTGTGGCACTGGCAGCCGACCTCGGCGAAGTTCACTTCACTTTCTCCGCGCGTCATGCCGCTCGTTCGGGCCGAGACGTCGAGCGCTGCGGCCCCGATGAGGGTCGCGACGACGGCTGCGAGGAATACCAGGCGCGTCGCACGGGGAGCGATACGCATGGGTCGCGGGGTGGTTGCGCGAGTGGTGCGAGGCGATCGGGAGGCCACGTTTCCGAGCCATTCCCGAGGCAAAAACGCACGCCGGATCGCGCGCTTCGGCGAGGCTGTCACGCGGCGAGGATATGGGTGGGTGTATATAACGCTATCAGAGGCCTTTCCCGACCGGAATCCACCGGGCCGGTGCCCGGGTTCGGGTGGAGACTGTGTGCGGACGTGCGGGGGCCCCGGAACCCGTACCCCGGCGAGCATCGATCCGATCCCGGCTGCGGGGGCCGGGTCCGATCCAATCCGTGAACCCCTTATCAGGGGACGGGCGTGGTGGCGCGTGGCCCCGGCGCGAACCCGGTCCAGCATCATCCGCTTCGACGTGGCGAAGGACACGGTCCGGGCCGTGGGAAACCTGGGCCGCATCCGATTCCCGCCCGGACACTACCTCTATGCCGGGAACGGTGCCGTCCGGCCGCGGGCCGCGATCGGTGCGCCGCGGTCCCATCTGGATCACATCCTGCCGTTTGCGGCCGATGCCCGCGCGCTGCCCATGGCGGACGACGATGCATGCGCGCTGGCGGTGCGGGTCGCGCGCGCGACCGGCGCGCTTCCCGTCATCGGAGTGGGCGTGACCGCCTGCGAATGCCTCACCCACCTCTTCGGCTTCCTCGAGCCGGACGTGGCACCCACGGATGCAGCCCTCCTGAAGGGTGCAGGGTCGGAGCCGGCCCCATGAAGCTGGAGGGCGCCATCGACCTCGAGGCATGTCTTCTGGGCGGGCAATCATTCCGTTGGGTCCGACAGGGCGACCTGTACGTCGGGGTGGTCGGTGGATTCGCGGTGACCGCGCGTGCCTTGGGCGATGGCGGGATCGACGTCCGGACCGTTCCCGGAAGTCGTCGCGGACGCTGGGAATCCTACTTCGGACTGGGCGCGGCGGACGATGCGGCCCGCGCCATCCTGCGCCGGGACCCGGCCCTCCGCCCGTTGCTCGACCGCTACCCGGGCCTCCGGATCCTCCGCCAGGACCCATGGGAAACCATCGTGGCCTTCATCACGAGCGCAAACAACAACGTGGCCCGCATCACGGGCATCATGGACCGCATCGCACGCAGCGTAGGGGATCCGATCCCCGGGCCAGGTCCGGTTGCGGTGGCGCACCACGCGTTCCCCGGGCCCGATGCCGTGTCGCGCGTCGGTGAGGTGCGGCTTCGGGCAATGGGGCTCGGCTACCGGTCGCCATTCGTTCACCGGACCGCGTCACGCATCGCGGCGGGAGCGCCGTCGATCCGGGCGCTGGCGGGCCTCCCGGATGATGACCTGCGCGGCGCGCTCCTCGACCTGCCGGGGGTCGGGCCCAAGGTCGCCGACTGCATCGCGCTGTTCGGCTTCGGGCGCGGGCGTGCATTCCCGGTGGATCGGTGGGTGGCACGCGCAATGGCGGCGCATGTGCCCGAGGCGGCCGGCGTTCCCGCAATGGGAGCTCCGCGAGGGGGGGAGGTCGCGCGCCGGTTCGCGGAGGCCCGGTGGGGGAACGCTGCCGGACTCGCCCAGCAATACCTGTTCCATGCCATGCGGCTCGCCGATGGCTCCTGAACCCCGATTCACATGGTGACGCCGGCCGGCGCAAAAATGATCGGTGGATGCGCGGGGGGTCCGCTCGACCATATCAAGGTTCAGGTGCCGATGGATGCGATTGCGGTTGGGGCTCGCGGCAAAGGCTCATATATGCCATCCCGAAGAACGCACCATCGGTCTGTATGCGTGCCTGGATCCTTGCCACCATCGTACTCGCCGCGGCGTTACTGCCCGCGGCGCCCGTCACGGCTGCGCCATCGTGCGTGCCATCGAATGCCGAATACCTCGACCAACTGGCCCACCACGTCAGATATGACGCCGGGAAAGCCACGTTCAAGGGATACCGATATCTGTACTTCACGGTCACGAGTGATTCGTCACTCACCGATTGGACCGTGTTGGCCGACCATGTCGGCATCCCCGTGAACGTCGCCATGCAGCGCGGCGCCAGTTCCGGATGCGCCACCATCGACACCCTGGGCCTCGATACCACGTTGGCCTGGGAGGTCATCGGCGGCGACCTGAACATCCGGATGTACGGCATGAACTGACCCGTGACGGAACAGCCACGCGCTCCGGGAGCCCTCGGGCTCCCGGAGTCCGCTTTTTTGCCTCATTCTTCGTCGCCCAGCCAAGGTGTCCACCGCCGATCGCAGAACGACAAGGCTGAAAACAGGGCTCCCCATGGCCCCGGCCATGATATCCGACATGGTCTGGGTTCTCTCGGGATTCCTGCTCGGGCTCACGCTCCTCCTCGTCCTCGTCGTGGCCCACTACCGGGAAAAGGTGGCGACGCTCACGCGCGACCTCCAGGAAAGCACGACCCGCAAACGCAGCCTCGCGACCACGTACGGGCGCATCACGGAGCAGTTCGCGCCGTTCATGGCGGCGTATCCGTTCGATCCGAAGGACTTCCGCTTCATCGGCAGCCCCATCGACGGCATCCAGTTCACGCCCGACGCCATCTACGTCATCGAGATGAAGGCGGCGGGCGGCCGTGTCACCAAGGAACAGGCCCGCATCCGCGAGCTCGTCGAAAATGGGCAGGTGTACTGGCACGAGTTCCGCGTCAGCGAAGCGCCCCGTGAACGGTGACACCAGCAGTCCGCATACACTCCGTCGAAAGAATCGGGCTGAATGAGAAATACCCCCGGCTCCATGGTGGGCCATGCGCGCCCGCGCCACACTCCGTAACCGGCGAATCCTCCGATCGTTGCCCGTCCTCATCCTGGCGGTCCTGGCGCTTGCCCTGCCGCCCGTGGGCGCGAACCACGGCGGCAACCACATCCAGCCCGGGGACCGCCTCGGTGGATACTGCACGCTGAACTTCGTGTTCGATGGGCCGGGCGGCGAAGTCTACATCGGAACCGCCGCCCACTGCATCGACGACATCGGCGAAGTCGTCTCCACGGCCGGATTCGCCAACTTCGGCATCGCGGTCTACGACGATGACGCCGTCCTCGACTTCGGCCTCATCCAGGTGAAGGATTCCTTCAAGGCGCACGTCCTCGCCGAAGTGATCGGCCACCCCGGCATGCCCAACGGGTCCACCATGAGCACCGAAACCCAGCGGAACGACGAAGTCCTGTTCAGCGGCTACGGAATCGGTTTCGACCTGACGGCCCGCACCCGGCAGGACCGCTCCGGCCTCCTATGGTCCGACACGGCATCCACCTTCAAGCTCAACGGACCCGTCGTGAACGGCGACTCCGGCGGACCCATCCTCCACGCAGCCACCGGAAAGGCCCTCGGCATCGTGAGCGAGTACGGCATCTTCTCCCTCCCGCCCACGACCGACAGCGGGCCGACCCTCCAAGGCATCCTTGCCAAGACCGCGGCGGATGGGTTCCCCATCACGCTGCGCACGGCGAGCTGAGATCTGTTTTGGATGCGGGCGGCCGGCGCCGCCCGCCGCAGGGCCGCAAGGGTGGCCCAACCTGCCATCGGTTCCAGCTACGCGCAACGGGGGTGGGTTCCGGAGATCGTGTGATGTCGGGAGGCACCCCTCGGGCGGGTGGGGTCCCACCCGTTCGCCGATCCCGGCACGGGTAGGGTCCCACCCGCTTCCGCACCCGGGCCGGGGGTCACGTGATCTCGGGAGATCCCTTGCGGGCAGGTGGGGTCCCACCCGTTCGCCGTTCCTGGAACGGGTGGGGTCCCACCCGCTTCCGCGTCCCTTCCGGTTGTCACGTGACCTCCGGAAATCCATTTTCACCCACAGCTCCCACGTTCACCCGATGCCCCACCTGGAACCGTCCACCGCCCGCGCCTTCGCCCGCAGCCGCCTCCGCATCCGGGCCGTCCTGAAGCTGTCATCCTTCGGTGACGCGTACGCGGGACAACTGGCGCGAGCCGTCGGTTGTTCTCGGGAACGGATGGGGTGGATCCTCCACGGCCACCTCCCCCAGTACCGTCCGGGCCTCTCGCTCATCGGAATGGGGTATGCGGAGGAGGGCTCATCGCCGAATGGGCGCGTGTACCGCATCACGGCGCGCGGTCGCCGGCTCGCGCGGCGCTTGACGCGACGGCGCTCGACGTAGGGGATCGCAGTGGGGAAGAAAAGAAGGAAAATGCCGGCGGGGGCGCGAATTCACGCGCCGCATTCCCGCCGGTCGATGGAGGTCGCCCGGGGCGACTTCACATCATGCCGGGCATTCCGCCCATGCCGCCCATGCCGGGGGGCATGCCGCCCATGCCGCCGCCGCCACCGGGCGGTGCCGGCGGGGCCTTCTTGGAGGCAATGACGTCATCGATGCGGAGGATCATGGTCGCGACTTCCGCCGCGCTCTTGATCGCCTGCGTCTTGACGCGGAGCGGCTCGACGACGCCCGCAGCCTTCATGTCCACGATCTTGCCCGTGTACACGTTGAGGCCGTGGGCCTTGTGGCCGGCCTCGTGCTCGCTGCGGAGGTCCACGAGCGCCGCGATGGCGTCGAGGCCCGCGTTTTCCGCGAGGGTGCGGGGGATGATCTCGAGGGCTCGCGCGAAGTTCTCGATGGCGAGCTGTTCGCGGCCACCGACGGTGGACGCGTACTCGCGGAGGCGGAGCGCGGTCTCGATCTCGGGGGCGCCGCCGCCGGGGAGGATCTTGCCGTCCTCGACTGCGACCGCAACGACGCTGATGGCGTCATCGAGGATGCGCTCGATCTCGTCCACGACGTGCTCGGTGCCGCCGCGGATGAGGATGCTGACGCTCTTCGGATTCTTGCAGCCCGTGACGAACGTCATCTCTTCGCCGCCGACGTCGCGCTCTTCCACGGTCAGGGACGCGCCGAGGTCCTGGGCATCGATGTCGTCGATGTTGGACGCGATGCGGCCGCCGGTTGCGCGGGCGAGCTTCGACATGTCGCTCTTCTTCACGCGGCGGACGGCGTAGATGCCCTTCTTCGCGAGGAAGTGCTGGGCGAGGTCGTCGATGCCCTTCTGGCAGAAGAGGACATTCGCGCCGCTCTTCACGATCGCGTCCACCTTCTTCATGAGCATGTTCTCTTCCTCGTCGAGGAAGGCCTGGAGGCTCGTGGGGTCGCGGATCTTGATCTTCGCGTCCACCTCGGGCTTCTTGATCTCGAGGCTTTCGTCGAGGAGGAGGACCTTCGCGTTGTCCACGTGCTTCGGCATGCCGGTGTGGACGCGTTCCTTGTCCACGATGATGCCTTGGACGAGTTCCGTCTCGTTCACGGTCGCACCGTGCTTCTTCACGATCTGGATCTGGTCCATGTCGACCTTGGTCGTGCCATCGGAGTTCTTGTCGGCGACGGCGCGGACGGCGTTGATGGTGACCTTCGCGAGGAGGTCGCCGGCGCCGAAGGCACCCTTGCCGGTCATGGCGGTGGTGGCGACGGTGCTCAGGATCTCATCGTTGTCCACGCTGACCTCGAAGGCCATGCTGTTCAGGACTTCGACAGCCTTGATGGAGGCGAGGCGGTAGCCGCGGTTGATGAGGGTCGGGTGGACGTCTTCCACGAGGTCTTCGGCCTGGTGGAGGAGTTCGCCGGCGAGGACGACGGCGCTGGTCGTACCGTCGCCGCATTCCTCATCCTGGGTCTTTGCGACCTCGATGACCATCTTGGCGGCGGGGTGCTCGACATCGATCTCCTTGAGGATGGTGACGCCGTCGTTCGTGATGACGACGTCGCCCATGGAATCGACGAGCAGCTTGTCCATGCCGCGGGGGCCGAGGGTGGTCCGAACGGCGTCGGCCACGGCGCGGGCGGCCATGATGTTGTTCGACTGGGCGCTTCGCCCGCGGTCACGGGTCGTGCCCTCTTTGAGGATGACTATTGGTTGATTTCCCATCATGCTGGGTGGACCTCCGAGTCGCGGTAAACGAGGATTTCTACAAAAGCTTTGCGGGTACCGGGTCACGGATCGGTCGCGGACCCGCGGTCGTTTCCTCATGATGGTCGGGGGGTTCCGGGCGCCCGGCCCGCGCCCCGTGTCGGCCCCGGGCCCGGCCGGCCGGCGGGACCAAGCCCGACGGATTCGGGGGTGTCCGGGGAACATCATTCATCCACGGGGCGTCGAAGCGTGCCAATGCTGCGGTTGCCCCGTCCGGCAATGGCATGGATCGCGCGCGTTCGCGCGCGCGTCAGCCGTGGGCCTCCGTGAGGCGCGACGCGTGCCGTCCGCATCCGGCGAACGAAGGTCTCCTGCGAAGGGTGCGCTCGGCGGCGACGCGCGGGGTGGAATCTGCGGCTCCCGTCGCCGGCGTCGATGGGGGCGGCCCCCGGTACGAAGCCGTTGGCAGCACCCACGATGACCCCTTCGGGGTATCGTGATGCCGTATGGTTCGTCACCGGCGATCATGGCTAACGCTTAAGAACACCCAAACCCAATGCCGCCTCGGCTTCAGGCCTTGGGAGGCTGTAGGCTCATGGTTCGCAACCGATCGCCCTGATTGCGTTTTGCGCTTCGAGGCGTGCTGAGCGGTGTCGTGGCGCATGCCACATGGCAGCATCGTGGTTGCGGTCGCCGGAGCCCCATCATGCTTCTCCATCTGAAAGGTGAGACACATGAAGAAGGGAGGATTCGGACGAACGGTTGCCTTGGTGACCGTGGCGCTTTTCATCGCCACGGCTCTCCTGCCGATGGCGCAGGCATCGCACTTGACTTTGTACCACACCCGACTCGCCGACGGCTCGTCCGTCGACCAGGGAATCGGGTTCACGACCGAGGATGACGGCCGTGTCGCGAGCCAGCCCGGTGGCAAGCTCGACGGCATGACCAACCGCGTCATCCACAACCTCGCCGGCGAGATCGGCGACGGCCAGCTTTTCCTCGACACGCAGTACTATGAGGGCATCCCCGCGGGTGCGACCTCCCCGTACACGACCGTGTTCGACAACGTGTTCGGCCCCATCGAGGACGGCCGCGAGATGATCCGCCCCGGTACCCAGGGCGCGTTCTTCTCCTGGTTCGGTCTCTGGCAGGACACCTCCGGCGAAGGTCGCATCGACGACTACCACGACGGTGTCCACGTCAACCAGCAGCAGTACCCCTGCCCGCCCCTCGTCCCCAACTGCGAGGCAAAGGACGAATTCCTGTGGAAGGGTGCCGGCTCCGGCGCCTCCACGTCCATGGCCCTGTACGTCATCCCGACGACCCTCGGCATGGGCAACTCCGGCGCAGGTCCCGCGACCCAGCGCATCACGACCGGTTGCGCGACCACGTGCTTCTCCGCCTGGCACAATGGCACCGTTGCGCAGCCGAACGCCGAGTTCGACGACCGCACGGAACTCACGGAAGAGCAGCAGGGCTGGTACGTCGGTCTCGGCTGGGACACGTTCTGGACGGACGAATCCTACCTGACCTCGATCCAGACCATCACACTCGCGGACGCGGCGCGCACGAACGCGCCGGAGACCATCTTCGACATCAAGGACCCGAACGCGTTCATCGACGTCGACCGCTACGAGTCCTTCAACCCGGCGATCGAGTCCCTGTGGCTCTCCGCGGCCCCCGCGATCTACGACGCCATCGTCGCGACGCGCCCGGCGAACATCCTCGCGCCCGTGAGCGAGATCGTCAACGGCATCACCCGTGACGGTGTGCCCGGGGCCCTCGCGATCATTTCCGGCACCATCAGCGATGCGACGGAGCAGTTCGAAGGCTACACCGCCGGCGTCGTCAACGATGTCGCCGCGGCGCAGAAGGATGTCAACATCCTCACGGACCCCGCGTACCCTCGTGAACCCAACACCTGGGAGGATGTCTTCGTCGGCGCGACCTTCGGTGGCGTCGGTGACGTCTACGGTACCGGCAACAGCTACGCGCTGTCCCAATCCGACTACCACTTCTTCATCGACGCGACGACGCAGGTCGTCGTCCCGATGGGTGCGAACCTCGTGCTCTCCCCGCTCAACACCGCGGTGGGTGTGTACGGCCTCGCGCCGGTCACGACCAGTGAAGTCGGTACGGATGGCACGCGTGGCCAGTCGCCCGGGTTCCTGTACGCCGACATCGACGTCGCCCTCTGGTTCGACGAGAACGGCGACAACTGGGTCGGTCGCGTCTGCGACCCGTCCAAGGACGCCGAGTGGGACGCCTCCAAGGGCGAGTGCAAGCACCCCTTCGGTCAGGACATGGGCAACTCCAACCCCCAGAACTTCGGTCACTTCAAGGAGACCCTCAAGCTCTGCAGCCAGACCACCCTGAACGGTGGCGGCAGCGCATCCAGTCTCGCCAACGGCTTCAAGGTCACGCCCGTCGGCACGACCTGGGACGCCATGAGCGGTGGACTCGGTGTCACGAAGATCAAGTGGTACGACCGCCCCTCGTACAACATCTGGCCCCAGAACCAGGGACCCCACGGCATGTTCACGTACCACGGGTCCGAGACCATCGTCCTCGAGATTGATGGATGCGGCGGCACGGACTCCAACGTCCGCGTCGTGGACGCGCTCCTCCTCCCGACCGGCAGCCTCCAGGGCACCATTCGGACGGAAGTCGTGGCCTCCATGACCCAGGTGTTCCGCGATGCCTCCAAGGGTATCGAGATCGCGCCCGAAAGCGCGACCGACGTGGACTACCTCGCCGGTAGCCTCTGAGGCAGAACGCCCCACCCGGGAACCCTTGTTCCCGGGCGGGTGGGCGGGCCTGGCCCGCCCCTTTTCCATTTTTCGTGTTCGTCTTCCGCAGCGGGCGCTCCAGCCACCCCGTCCGTGGCCTGCTCCGCAACGGCCGCGTCGCCTCGGGATCCTGCGGGCGGGTTGTCGCTCCCTGCAGGGCCTGCGTGCGAGGGTCGACAAAAGCTTCGGCGCGCGCAATCGTCGCCGTTTCGATCAGGACGTGCGGATTCAGCGGGGGGTGCCGCCGCGCAGATCCTGCCGCTGTCACGCGCGCCCCGTGCATGGGCCCGCGGCATGCAGGGAGTGCGCGGTCCCATGATTCAACCGAGGGTGCGGTCGCCGGACATTCCGCACATCCCTCCTCGAACATGTCGGGCCCCATTGTCGAGAAAGCGTATTCACTCCGCCATGAGGCTCACAAAACCCTTTTACGACCTTCACGAGTGTTCGCGCGCCGGGAGGTCTCACGACTTTGAACATGCGCTCCATCCAGTCTACCCTTGCCCTCACCGTGGTTCTCGCGTTCGCCGTAACGGCGCTCGCCCCCGCGGTCGAGGCTTCGCACCTTACGCTGTACCACACCCGCACCACGACCGGGCAATCCGCGGACCCCGGTTTCGGCGTCACGTGGGAGGACGACGGAGAGATCGTCCACCAACCCGGTGGCGACCTCGACGGTGTGGTCAACAAGGTGAGTCTCCAGACCACCGACACCATCGGCGACGGCAGCCTCTTCCTCGACGCCGAGTGGTACGCCGACGCGTACCTCATGTTCGGATCGAACCAGGCGCTCGCCGGGAACTCCGACAAGATGATCACGGGCTTCGGCGCGTTCATCGCGAAGTACGGCCTCTTCAACGACCTTGACGGCGACGGCGAAGTGGACGACTTCCACGACTCCGGTGCCTGCCCGCCCACCTTTGCGTGCACGGGCCTTGACGAATTCACGTGGAAAGGCCAGAGCAGCGGCGACGCCGTCACGATGGCCCTGTACGTCCTTCCGTCCAATCTTGCGGCAAGCAGCATCTCGCGTGGTGCCGAGCGCCTCGCGGATGTCAGCACCTCCCCCGCGTGGGAACCCTCCGGGCAATTCGGCACATGGCAGGATGGAACGGATTCCACCCCTGACACGTTCTTCGACGACCGGACGGACCAGGCCGACCAGCAGCTATGGGTCAACGGCGGCGGGTGGTCCTATGTCTGGACCGACGAGTCCCTCCTCATCACGACCCAGACCGTGGTCGTGGCGGGTGCCGCCCCGGATTCCTCGGATGTCGGTTTCGACCTCACGGACGTCGAGGCACTCATCGACGTGGA
Organism: Thermoplasmatota archaeon; assembly: GCA_041599855.1. Lineage (GTDB taxonomy): Archaea > Thermoplasmatota > SW-10-69-26 > JACQPN01 > JAJPHT01 > JBFILE01. The sequence goes on along the minus strand of JBFILE010000014.1, from coordinate 9,330 downwards.
CACCTACGAATCCGCGGACCCGGCCCTGGAAGCCCTGTGGGTCTCGACGCTTACGCCGATCCCCTCCGCCATCCGCGAGGCCCGAGCCACCCCTCAGAACATCGGCCCCATCGTGAACGGTTACGCGGCCATGGTCTCCGCTGCCATCAACGATGTCTCCCGCACCATCAACGACATCACGACCGGCCAGACGCCCGTCGCGGAAGTCATCGAATCCACCGTGGGCCCGACCCGCGACTCCGCCCTCGACATTGCCCAGCCCTACGTGGACGCGGCCGACGAAGGCGGCGCCCAAGCCATCGAATCCTTCGTGAACCCCGCTTGGCTCAAGGAGCCGAACCACGCGGCGGATGTATTCCCGGCAGCGGCCTTCGGCGGCACCCCCTCGCCCAATGGCATCGGGAACGACTACTCGGGTCACGCAACCGCGTACCACCTCTTCATGGACGCTCGCCTCCACCTCACCGCCCCCAACGCGGCCAACGTGGACCTTGAGCCCCTGAGCACCGGCGTCGGCGTGTACGGACACGTCGGCCTTCAGTACGAGAGCCTGCCGTGCCAGGACTGCACCGCCGAGCGCGGTGTGAGCCCGGGCCTCATCATGAGCACGATCGCTGTCAGCCTGTGGCAGGACACGAACGGCGACGGCTGGGTCGGCGATGTCTGCAACCCTTCGAGTGAAGACGAATGGGATGCCGAGAACAACATGTGCAACGACACGAACGACAACCGGTACGATGGGTTCCCGGCAACCGGGTTCTACGATGACGCGGACGAGAACTACCTCATCTGCGGCACGACCACCCTCAACGGGAACGCCCAGGGCGTCATGATCGCGCCGGTGGCCGGAAGCACGTGGGAAGACGCGCCCGGCGCGTTCGTGCTCCGCCAGTTCCGCCAGCCCACCAACAACGTCTGGCACACGGAGCGCTTCGAACAGGTGCCGCTCACGGGCACGGAACCGATCCACCTCGGTACCGACGCGTGCGCGCAGGACGCCTCCACCATCACGGTGGATGCCCTCGTGCTCCCGTCCGGAACCCTCAGCATCAACCTCGTGAGCCAAGTCACGGGCACGATGACGAAGCCGTTCAACGACAAGACGACCGGTATCACGATCCCTGTGGAATCCGTGACCGACGTCGACGTCTACTTCGCAGCCCTCTGAGGGTGCGGAGTCGCGGTCGGCGCCACGGCGCCGGCCGCTCTTTTTTCCATTCTGTTGATTGCCGCCCACGCACAGGTCTCGGGCAGGCCGGGTCATGCGGTGGCTGTCGCTCGTGCGGGCATTGTTCGCGAATGTGGATACCACAAGGTGCGCGCGCCGCATTCCACTGATCAGGAAACCTGCATTGACCGGCGCCGTCGCGCGTTGCTATGCCCACAGCAGGCGGTCCGCAGGGCCGTGCATGGCGCACCTGGCCTTGCCCAACGCTCCCGTTCGCGTACGGGATTTCGGGCGATGGCGCCTCACGAAACCGTCTTCCCTCCCCCCGGTGAACCGCGAGCCTTTAAAACCCTCCAACCCATGCCTTTGCGAGGATATAGCCCGCCCACTGACGGTGAGAGGTCGGTGCCGGTGCCTCAACGGGAGGTTGAAACATTGTCCAAACAGGCTCAACGCTTGGTACCGAGCATCATCATCGCGCTGTTCGTCGCGTCCGCACTGGCCCCGGCCGTTCAGGCGACGCATCTGACCCTCTACACGTTCCGGAACCCGACGACGGGCGAATCCCTCGACTCCGGGATCGGCGTCACGTACGAGGATGATGGCGACAGCGCCCGGCAGCCCGGTGGTCTTCTCGATGGCGTCCAGAACAAGGTGGTCCTGAACGTCACTGACGTGATCGGCCAAGGCGCCCTGTTCCTGGATTCCCAATGGTACTACCACGAGCAGGCGTACGTGGCGTCCAACTACTACCTCGCGCCCGCAACCGGCGGCAAGCAGATGCTGTACGGTTCCGGCGGCTTCATGTCGTGGTACGGATGGTGGCAGGACCTCGACGGCGATGGCCGCATCGATGACCACCACGACTCCGGTTCCTGCCACGCCACCGCTCCCGCCAGCTGCGCGAGCGTGGACGAATTCACCTGGAAGGGTGCCGGGTCCGGCGATGCCCTCGAGATGGTGCTCTACTTCCTGCCGAGCGACCTTCCGAACAACGGGCAGGACCGCGGCGTGGACGAGCGCACCCCGCAGTCTGCGAGCGCGCTCGGCCTCACCGTGGGCCGCAACTGGGGCACCTTCGGGGCCTGGGCCAACGGCACCGATGCGCGGCCCGACGACACCTTCGATGACCGCACGGAGTACTCAGAGTCCGAGCAACTCTGGGTCAACGGCATCGGATGGCCGTGGGTGTGGACGGACGAGTCCCTCCTCATCGAGAGCCAGACCGTCGTGGTCGCGAACCCCGGCAAATCCAACTCGGAACTGCGCTACAAGATCGAAGGCGCCGACGTCTCCGTGGACGTGGACACGTATGAGAGCGTGGACCCGACCGTGGAAGCCCTGTGGGTGTCCACCGTGACGCCCATCCCGGGCCAGGTCGCGGAAGCTCGCCGTGCACCCACGCAGATCGGCCCCCTCGTCAACGAGTACGCGGCCATGGTCTCTGCGGCGATCAACGACGTTTCGCGTGCCATCAACGATCTGACCAACGGTCAGCGCCCCCCGATCGAGATCCTCGACGAGTTCCTCCAGGACAACGTGGACCCGGTCCTTGACGACACGGTGAACCCGGTCGTGAACAACACGCTGGACCTGGTCAATGATACGGCGGCGCCCTACCGTGATCCTGCGGTCGCCGAAGTGAACGCGCTCACCCGTGCCGCCAACAACAACCTCTCCGCGGCAATTGAGGCGTACTACAACCCGGCATGGCTCATGGAGCCGAACCACGTGGGCGACATCTACCCCGGAGCCACCTTCGATGGTGTCCCGGACTACCTCGGCGTCGGCAACGACTACACCGACCACGCCACCGAGTACCACCTCTTCATGGACTCGCACGCGGTCTTCCAGGTGCCTGGCGGCGCCAACATCTACACGCCGCTCATCACGTACGGCATCTACGGGGACACCACGTACGAGGGCAACACCGCCCACATCGACCCCACGCCCTGCGACGGGTGCGGGGACTCCGGTCGCGGGTTCAAGCCCACGTTCGTCACCGTGAAGAATGTGATCGGCCTCTGGAAGGACACGAACCTGGACAAGCACCCCGGCGTGTTCTGCGACCCCGAGGACCCCGACGGCGACTGGGACAGCGACCAGCAGGTGTGCGGCAACCGCGACACCTTCGGCTGGGACGGCTGGTCCGGCAGTGAGATCATCCCGATCTGCGGGACGACGACCATGAACGGCGGCCACGTCAAGGTGTACCCGGCACCGGGCCACTCGTGGGACGATGTCACGGGTCAGGTCATCAAGCTCCGCCTGTACGACCGCCCCATGTACAACGCGTTCAACACGGACCAGATGACGATGCCGACGGGCAACGATGTCGTTGAACTCGCCCTCGATTCCTGCTCCGGTGGGCAGATCGGTGTCCGCTCCGTGGACATGCTGTTCCTCCCGACCGGCAGCCTCGAGATCAGCCTGATCTTCGAGGTCACGGCAACCATGACGAAGGCCTTCACCGATGAAGACCTCGGCGTGGACCTGCCCGTCGAGAGTGTCACCGACGTCGACATCTACCTCGCATCGTTGTGAGGGCGCGTCCTGACGCCGTGTGACCGTCAGTCATCATCCGCCCGCGGCGCGCCCCCCGGCGTGCCGCGGCGGTTGGTGGCGCCAACTTTTTTTCTGTGTTCTTGACGCTCTTGGAGCGACCGCCAGCACCCGCCGCTGACCGGGAATGCACTCGATGGCCGTCCCATGCGGCCCATTGATGCCGTCATGCCGCCCTATCCAGGTGTCCTTGGTTGCGCGATCGGTCGCTGACTCCAACGGCATGGCCATGGGGCCGGCCGTCCTACCGATGATTGTGTGTGCGTGTCGGTCACGATCCGAGCGACGTATGGCCGCGGTGCCGGATTCTGCGTCGCAGTTTCGTTTCTGGATTGCAGAATGCTTATCATTCTCTCCTCGCACATGCGTGCAAGCCATTCTCGGCAGCGCCGATTCCCAATCGGCCGGATCTGGCCATTCGGAGACCTACTGCATGTCACAATCCTGCCGCCCCAACGATCCGCCCGCGCATTCCCGTCGTCCGTTCGCGTTTCTTGCTGTTGCAGCGTTACTCGCGCTCGCCTCGCTTCCTGTTGCGGAAGCCACCCACCTCTCCCTCTACACCTTTCGCGACCCCACGAGCGGCGAATCCCTGGACCAGGGCATCGGGTACACATACGAGGATGACGGAGCAATCGCCCGCCAACCCGGGGGCCTCCTCGACGGTGTCGCGAACAAGGTCGTGCTGGGTGCGACGGACCTCGTCGGCGACGGCTCGCTGTTCCTGGACTCGCAGTGGTACCAGCACGCCGGTCTCATGGTCGCTTCGAACTACCACCTGGCGGAACAGACCGGGGGCCGCCAGATGATGTACGGCGCGGGTGGCTTCATGGCGTGGTACGGGTGGTGGCAGGACCTCGATCTCGACAGTCGGATCAACGACCATCATGACTCGGGCACGTGCCACAGGACCGCGCCCGTGGATTGTGCGAGTGTCGATGAATTCACGTGGAAGGGTGCCGGGTCCGGCGATTCCCTGGAGATGGTGCTGTATTTCCTGCCGGGGAACCTCCCCGGCGACTTTGATACGTCGGATCCCATGTCCCTTACCGGGTTCGGCGTGTGGGAGGATGCAACGGACGCGAGTCCGGACAGCACCTTCGACGACCGCACCGAAAGCTCCGAACAGGAGCAGCTTTGGGCGAGCGGCAGCGGGTGGCCGTGGGTGTGGACGGACAAGTCCCTGCTCATGGAATCCCAGACGGTGGTCGTTGCGAACCCCGGCAAATCCTCGTCCGCCCTCAAGTACGAGATCAGTGGCCCGGACGTGTCCGTGGATGTGGACACGTACGAGAGCGCCGATCCCACGCTCGAGGCGTTGTGGGCATCGACGATCGGGCCCGTTCCGGGGCAACTCACGTACATCAGGGGGGTGCCCCGCGCCTACGCGGATCTTGTCAACCGGTACGTGGGGCTTGTGACCGACGCCATCCAAGCGACATCGCGCACCATCAACGAGGTGACCGCCGGCCAGACGCCGCCCCTCGTTGTCGTCGAAGAAATCCGGCGCGAGGCCGTCGAGCCGTGGGTGGCGCCCTACCGTGATCCCGCGGTCGCGGCGGCCAACGAGATCCTCCGCGCCGGCAACGAGGGTGCTGCCGCCGCCCTCGCAGCCTACTACAACCCACCGTGGCTCATGGAGCCCAACCACCCGGGGGACGTGTACCCGGCCGCGTTCTTCGACGGTGAACCCGATGCCCTCGGGGTCGGAAACGATTATGCGGCGCATGCCGTGGAATTCCACCTGTTCATGGATTCCCACGCCGTCTTCCAGGTGCCCGGTGGCGCAAACGCGTGGACGCCGCTCATCTCACCCGGCACCTACGGGGACAACACCTACGAGGAAACGACCGGGCACATCGATCCGACGCCGTGCGACGGATGCGGGGATTCCGGTCGCGGATTCAAGCCCACGTTCGTGACGGTGAAGAACCGGATCGGCCTCTGGCATGACGCGAACCTCGACCGGCATCCCGGCGAGTACTGCGACCCCGGTGACCCGGACGGCGACTGGGACCCGGCGCGAGGGGTCTGCGGGAACGCCGATTTCTGGGGCTGGGACGGCTGGGCCGGGGAAGAGATCATTCCCATCTGCGGGACGACCACGATGAACGGCGGCCTCGTGAAGGTGGCGCCGGCGCCCGGCTATTCGTGGGATGATGTGACGGGGCAGGTGATGAAGATCCGCCTGTACGATCGCCCCACGTACAATGCGTTCCATGTGGAGGAGATGACCATGCCCACGGGGACCGAACCCGTGGAGCTCGAACTCGATTCGTGCTCCGGCACGGATGTCGATGTCCGGTCGGTGGACATGCTGTTCCTGCCCACGGGAAGCCTTGAGATCAGTCTCGTCTTCGAGGTCACGGCAACCATGACGAAGCCGTTCGAGGACCCGTCGCAGGGGGTTGACCTTCCCATCGAGAGCGTCACCGACGTGGACCTGTACCTGGCGTCGTTCTGATCGCCGGGCGGCGGGGGGGAACGACCCCGGGGGTGTTGACTTGACGGGGTCGCGCGTCAGAGCGACCCGCACCCCACCCATCATTCCACGCGCCCCCCCCCTCCCCCGGATGGCGACCCCTCGTTGGACGATCATCCTCAAGTTGGTGCTGCCGGGACGACCCCCGCAACCCGGCAACGGGCATCGGTATCCTGCCGGATTCGCGCCTCCGGACGCAGTTGTGCCGGCCGCCGCGAACGCCTGTTCCCACCGTCCCTGACCCCGGGGCGTGAGCGAACGCTTATCCCCCTGTCCACCCATGGTCCCCTGAGAGGTCCCAGCACGCCATGCCGGCTCATGGCGGCGTGCCGGGCATATCGGGAGGTCAATCACGTGTCGAGTTCACCCACTGTGCGCGCACCGCGCACCCGCAAGCCTCGCGCCATCGCCATCTTCGCGGTCGCGCTGTTCCTGACGACCACGCTTCTGCCGGTTGTCGAGGCCACGCACCTGACGTTGTACCAGTACCGGAATCCCGCCGACGGGAGTCCCCTTGCACCCGGAATCGGCGTCACCTACGAGGATGACGGCATGGTTGCGCGGCAACCGGGCGGCCTCCTCGACGGCATCGAGAACCAGGTGCTCCTGAACACCACCGAGGAGGTCGGCGACGGCTCCCTCTTCCTCGATGCGGTGTACTACAACCACGAGCAGGCGTATTTCGACGGCGCGACCGTCATGGCGCCCGCATTCGGCGGGAAGCGCGTCATGTTCCTGAGTGGCGGCTTCATGGCCTGGTACGGCTGGTTCAAGGACCTCGACGGCGACGGTCGCATCAACGACCACCACGACGCGGCCGGATCCTACTGCCACGTTTCGGCCCCGGCCAACTGCGGCGCCGTGGACGAATTCAAGTGGAAGGGTGCCGCAAGTGGCGACTCCCTCGAAATGGCCCTGTTCTTCCTGCCGAGCGAACTCGGCGGCAGCACCGCGACCCGCGACTCGGAGCGCCTCAGCGACACCAGCATCCGCCCCACGCGCCAGTTCGGCGCGTGGCAGAATGGGACGTCCCACCGCGTTGACGCCCGGTTCGCCGACCGCACGTCCCAGACGGGCGAGGAGCAGCTCTGGGTTGGTGGCAACGGATGGCCGTGGCTTTTCACGGACGAATCCTTCCTCCTCACGACGCAGACCATCGTCATCGCGAACGCGGAGAAATCCAACGCGGACCTCCCGTACAACTTCGACGACCCGGACGCGTCCATCGACGTGGACCAATACGAGTCCCTCAGCCCCGAAATCGAGAGCCTCTGGGTCTCGAGTGCCCGCAACCTGCAGGACACCATCTTCCAGACGCGCCGCGCGCCCACCCAGATCGGCCCCATGATCAACGGGTACGCGGCCATCGTGAGCGCGGCGATCAACAACGTGTCCCGCCTCATCAACGAGGTCACGACGGGCCAGACGCCGGTCACGGAAGCGGTGGACCAGATCGTGGACCCGATCGTGGATCCCGTGCTGCGGGATGCGGACGAGGCGGACCGCGCGGCTACAGATGCCACCAACCCCCAGTTCGCGAAGGAACCGAACACGGCCCAGGACGTGTACCCCGGAGCAACCTTCGGCGGCGTCGCCAGCTGGCGCGGCATCGGGAACGACTACTCGGGATACCAGAGTGAGCACCAGCTCTTCATGGACTCGCGCCTGTTCGCCCGCGTTCCCTACGGTGCCAACGTCATCACGCCCTTCATCTCCTACGGTGTATACGGTCAGAACACCCGTGCGTACGAAGAGCCGATGCCGTGCGACGGCTGCGGAGAGAACCAGCGCGGTGCCACCCCCGGGTTCCTCGGGGCGATCACATGGGTCGGATTGTGGAACGACGCGAACGGTGACCAATGGCCGGGCGAACGCTGCGACCCTGCCGATGCGGATGAATGGGATGCCGAGAACAACGTCTGCGCAGACATCGGGAACCGCGGCGACGCCGCCGGATTCGGGTCCACCGAGATGATCCCGATCTGCGGAACGACGACCCTGAACGGTGGCGGCGGCCAGGCGTCCCCGCAGAACGGCATCAAGATCACGCCCATGCCCGGCAACGAATGGCCGGCCGGTGTGACGACGCTCAAGTGGTATGACCGCCCCACGCGCAACATCTTCCGGATGGACGAGACGCACCAACCGACCGGTTCCGAATCCGTCGTTCTCGAATACGACGCCTGCACGGGCGGCGCGACCAACGTGCGCTCGGTCGACGTGCTCTTCATCCCCACGGGCTCGCTCGACATCAGCATCCTCGTCGAAACCACGGCGACGATGACGAAAGCGTTCAACGACGCGGAAACCGGAATCACGTTGCCCATCCAATCCGTCAGGGATGTCGACGTGTACTACGCGACCCTGTAGGCAGCGGTCGGGGTTGGTCGCTTCGACCGACCCGGCCACCGGGTCCAAGTGGACCCGGTGGCCGCCCTTTGTTTTCCAACTTCCATTCCCTTGAGCGGAGGCGCCGCAATCATCACCGCGTTGCGTGTCCGCCATTCTCCTGCTGTTGCGCAGAGCACTTTGCGTGCTTGGACATATTCAGCAAAGCTGGTTTTACCGGTCAATGCAAGGGGATCTGTTTTATTCTCCCAAACCCATGGCGGCAATGGTCCGGTTGCGAGAGGTCGGACCATCATCCGCGGGAGGCTAACAAATGATCCGAGGCACCCATGCTCAACCAGCGCGAGCCATGTCGCTCGTCCTTGTCCTGATCCTGACTGCAGGCGCACTTGCACCCTTTGCGAGTGCCCAGACCGGCCAGCGAACATTCTACGCCGTCCATGACCTGGACGGGAACTCCCTCGACCCGGGAATGGGCCTCACCACCGAGGATGACGGCGCAGTCGCCAGTCAACCCGGAGGCGAACTCGACGGCGTCGAGAACAAGGTCATCCTGAACACCACGGATGGCATCGGCACCGGCGGCCTCTTCCTTGACGCGGTCTGGTACTCGGACCTCAAGGCGAGCTGGTTCGACGCGAACCATTACGCGACGCCCGTGACCGGCGGCCGCGACATGATGTTCGGCTCCGGTGGATTCATGGCGTGGTACGGCTGGTGGCTGGACCTCGACGCCGACGGTCGCATCGATGATTTTCATGACAGCGGT
>JBFILE010000013.1:0-24141 GCA_041599855.1 Thermoplasmatota archaeon | reverse complement strand
GGGGACGCCGAGAAGGCAGTCATCGCCCGCACCGCTGAAGCCTCGACCGGCGGGGCCCTCGACCCGGTGCGTGTCCTCGCCCACCTCGGAACCCGCAGCCCCGGCTGCTCCCGGTTCCTCATCGAACCCGAGCCCGAGAATGCATTCCTCGGCGCCACGCCCGAAACCCTCCTCAGCGTCGTCGGCCGCGACGCCCGGACGGCTGCCCTGGCAAGCACCATGCGTGCAGGCGCCGGGGAAGCCGAGGACCGCAGCCTCGCCGCCCGGCTCCTCGCGAGTCCCAAGGAACGACGGGAACACGATCTGGTCGTGCAGGCCCTTCGCCGGGGCCTCGAACGCTTCGCGACCGACGTCACCGTGGCCGATGCGCCCGAGGCCGTCCGATTCGGGACCGTCCAGCACCTCCGGACCACCATGCAGGCGACGCTGCGCGAAGACGGCCTCCTCATGCGCGCCCTCGACGCCCTCCATCCGTCGCCCGCCGTCGGCGGGGAGCCCCTCGCAAGTGCCCTCCGCATCATCCGCGCCGCCGAGACGTTCCCGCGCGGCTGGTACGCCGGACTCGTCGGCTGGTTCAGCCCCGACGGCGACGGCACGTTCCTCGTCGCCATCCGGTCCGCCGTCTCTGCCCACGGCAAGGTCGTCGCCTACGCCGGCGCCGGGATCCTGAGCGACAGCGACCCGGGCCGGGAATTCCAGGAAACGGCGCTCAAGTTCGGCCCGATGGTGGATGCGCTGGGGCGGTGAACCGGTCGGCGTCGCACGTGGCGTCCCGGCGAAAATAGGGTGGGGGTTCTAATAGGTGGTTCCGCGGGTCGCGAATGTCTCGTAGATAGCCATTGGTCGCACGACGGCCGCTTCTTTGTGATTTTGCTCTTCCAGCGCAGCGGTTCGCGTGTTGAGGCTGGGAATCGGCACCAAGGGCTCGTACTTTCGGGGCTGCGCTCCGGCGTGGTGGCCTGACCCATTGAAATAGGTGGAGCGGCCCGTGCCGCTTGTCTCGTAGATAGCCATTGGTCGCTTGGCGGCCGTTTTCCCGCAGCTGATCTTCAAGGCAGCTTCGGGCTTTGAGCCCGGGTCCGGTCGTAATCGGGTTCTCGCCAATCGGTTGCTCCGGCGTGGGTGGCCCTTGGTTTTAAATAGATGATTGCGGGAGCCGGGTTTGTCTCGTAGATAGCCATTGGTCGCTCGTCGGCCCTTGTTCTACCTGATCTTTTTCAATGGAGCGTGAGCGTTCATTCGGACGCTGGCGGGCCGGGGACGGGTGCGGCTGGACATTCTGGTCGCAATGCGTCTGCCGCATTCAAATAGGTGAAGCGGCGGCTGCCGGTTGTCTCGTAGATAGCCATTGGTCGCTCGCGGCCGTTCTTCTTCGAAATTCTCCGATTCAGCCTGGGCTTTGTGGTTTCCCCGCCTGGGCTGGTGTTGTCGGCGCTGCCGTAGATCATGTGACGTCGGGTAGGGCCCTCGCAGCAGGTGCCCGGGCACCGGCCCGCAACGTTTGATATCTCGCCGGGTTTGGCGCCGTGCCCCTCACGTCCTTGACGACGCGACAACTCGCCGCCCCCCATCCCCGTTCCGCGTCCTTTATTCCCTCCCCCACGACTGGCCCCTTCCCCATGTCCGCCTTCGAGTGGCCCCCGGAGTTCCCCCGCATCCCGGACGCCCCGTGGACGAAGGTCCCGGTGGAGGACCTCGCACGGAACTATGACACGGTGGAATCCCACGGCTGGTACGCGAACCTGGACCCGACGGTGGAGGATGTATCCGCCCACCTCAAGGATGGCGACATCCTCGTCGACTACTCGGGCGGCACCGGCATCCTCATCGAGCGGCTCCTGCGGGCGCGCCCCGATGCCCGTTTCGGCGTCGTGAACGTGGATTCGTCCCCGAAGTTCCTCCGCCTTTCGCTGGAGAAGTCCCGGGACGACCCGCGGGTCGCGTTCCGCCTCATCCGTTTCCTCCGCGACGAGAAGCGCCTCCAGTACGTGGACGAGGTCCTCGGCCCGCTCGCCTCCCGCGGCGTGGACGCCTTGACGAGCACGAACGCCATCCACCTCTACTACGGGCTCGAAGACACCCTGGCCTCATGGGCGCGTGTGCTGAAGCCGGGCGGACGGGTCTTCGTCCAGAGCGGCAACATCGGCCGCGATCCGGGGGACACGGGCGCGGGGGCATGGATCATCGACGATACGGTGCACGCCATTGCGGAAGCCGCCGAGCACCTCGTCCGCGAGGGCCCGGATTTCGCCGCCTACCAGTCCCTCCTCGACGATGCGGACCGGATGGCGCGCTACACTGTTCTCCGCGCGAAGTATTTCCTCCCCGTCCGCCCCCTCGCCCATTACGTGGGCGCGCTGGAGGGTGCCGGCTTCCACATCCGGGACGTGAAACGGGTCCCGATCCGGGCGTCGACGTCGGAGTGGCTGGACTTCCTCGAGGTGTACCACGAGGGGATCCTCGGCTGGATCGGCGGTGCGGAGAAGCTGGAGGGCAAGGCGCCGTCGGAAGCCGCGGTCGCGGACCGGATCCGTCTCCTGCGCGCGGCGGCGGAGCGGGTGTTCCCCAGCGACACGTTTGAGGCGGAGTGGACGTATGTGACCGCGGAGAAGCCACGGTCTCCGGCAACGGGTTAAGTCCTCAGATGGGCCTGAGGGGTGCATGGAGGCCAAACGATTCCTCGCGATCCTGACTGCGTGCGCCGTCTCGATCCTCACCCTTGTGCCCGGGTCATTCGCATCGGCACCCGCCCATGATGTGGACGCCCCGTTGAACGTCGACTGCCACACGGCGGCGGTCGAGCCGGCGCTCGATGCCGTTCCCGTGTTCAACAAGGACCACGACCCCGTGGACCCGTGCCCCGGCATCCGCCCCGGCGGGGCCCTGGTCTTGCGCGCCGGTCCCTTCGAACTGATGTTCTGCTCGATGGCGTTCATCGTCACGGACGGCGACGACCTGTACGTGGCCACGGCCGGCCACTGCACGGACCCTGCGGTCGGCGTCGGTCCCCGCTTCAGCGCCCACGGTGTCCCCGGCGAATTCGGCACCGTGGTCCATCGCTGGTGCGAGAAGGGCAGCGCGGTCGTGAACGACATCGTGTACGATCAAATCGGATTAGACCTGGCAAGCTGCGGCGTCGGCACGGACTTCGCCCTCATCAAGGTGGACGCGGACAAGCACGGCCACGTGAACGCCGCCATGTGCCACTGGGGCGCACCCGTCGGCGGTGTGTTCACGGCCCACGACACGGAGCCGCGGACGGTGCAGCACTTCGGCTGGGGCATGTTCCTTGGGGAGGCGAGTGGCGTGATCGTCACCGTCGGCAACCCCGCGACCCAGGCGCGTCAAGGCGTGGGCATCGACTTCTCGGACGCGAACTCGGCGTGGGTGCAGACGCCCGCGATCAGCGGGGACTCGGGAAGCGGCGTGCTCGTGGCTCCGAGTGGCCTCGACCCACTCGACCTCGACCCGGAGCCGCAGGCCCTCGGCGTCCTCACCCACATCACGAACGCCGGCACCTTCGTGCAGCGTCTGGACGTGAGCCTGGCGCGGGCGGGGGCGGAGATGGGCGGCTCGTTCACCCTGGTCACTGGCGAGTGAGCCGGCGCCGGACGCCCGCCGCCGCAAGGCCGGCGAGGAGGACAGGGGCGATGCCGAGGGGCGTCCTGTTGGCATCGCCCCCGACGGCCGCCCCCTCCGCTTCCTCGTCATCGTCGCCGCGAACGATGTTCGCGACCGTTGCTGTTCCATGGCGAAGGAGCAGGACCCCAGCCCGGTCCCCGTCGGGTTCCAGGAATTCCGAGACCGTGATCGTCAGGTTGGTCCGGGTTTCCGGTTCCCCGGTGCTCACGATGGTGAACCGCGCGAGATGGTTGTTGGCGCGCACAGGGTCCGTGGCCCGGCCCTCGAAGGTGGCGTTCCCCGGTGAGTGGGTCTCCTTGAAGTCCTCGCCCAGCTCGACCGGCGTGACCCGCGTGATGTTCACGACCGCCGGATCGTACGCGATGCTGACGCGGTACGACCGGATGCCTTCCAGCGGAGGTCGCACGAGGGTCACCCGGTACTCGTGCTCCCGTCCCGGCTGGACGCCGCCGGTTTCGACCTTCAGGACGATGCCGCGGCCGAGGACGCCGACCTTCGCAAGCTCCACATGGATGGCGGCCGCTGCAGGTGCGAGTCGTGCGGCATCGCTGGACGCCGCCGCTTCCTTGAATGTGAGGTAGGCCGCGTCGGTGGCGTCCATGGTGCCTTCGCCGCGCAGGAACAAGCCGCCGCGATCGGCCCCGTACTGGGTGAACGCCTCGATCGCGAGTACGTCGAACAAGGCCGGGTCTTCGCGTGCGGCACGCACCGTGAGGAATGCGGCATCCGAGTTTCGGACGGCAAACTCCTCGACCACCTCGGGCGCGTGGTCGTATTCCAACGCCACGAGGGGGGCGAGGAGCCCGGAGAGGGCATGGTCGTTGCGCTCCGGGGGAAGGTCCGCGATGGCTTCGCGGACGGAGGTCGCGTTCTCGACAAACACGTTCATGAGGGTCGTCGGAAGGTCCTCACGCGCCGCTGGCAGAAGGAGCGCGATGAGTGCCTCGGCACCTTGGGCTGCAACGTCCGCGTCCGCGGCGCGCCCGGCGCGGGCGAGCATGATGGCCTGCACGGTTTCCTCGCGCGCCCGGATGGCGACGAGCGCCCGCGCGGCTTCCCGGAACGATTCCTCGTCGCTCGCGGCCCTCGCCACGTCCATGCCGCGTCCGGCGCCATCGACCCGGCCTGCCAGGATGCTGAGCCACTCGTTCGCCATCCTTCCCTCGTCGCCTGCCTTGGCGGCAACGGCATTCTCGTTCGCGAACCCGAGGAGCGCGGCTTCTGCCCGGACGATGCTGGCGCGCGCGTCCGCGCCACGCGCGTTCTCAGCGTCCCGCCACGCTTGAACGAGCCCATCGGTGGAGGTGGTGGAATGGGGCACGACTTCGGTTTCCAGGATCGCCGTCGGTGACCGGGGATCCTCCGTAAGGCCAAGGGCCTTGGATTTCAGGAGCACGAATGCGTCCAGCGCGGTGTCCGCGAAGGACGGGCCGTCGTCCTGGGCGGCTGCTGCCGGGAACAGGGCGGGCGCGCCGAGGGCGAGAATGGTGATGAGCACGAGGATGCGGGGGGTCACGGGACGGACTCCTCAGTGGAGGGGAACAGGGTTCTGGAAAAAATAGGTGGGGGCGGGGTGCCCCCGGAAGATCATGTTTCAGGAGATCACACGTGCGGGAGGCCGAAGCCGCTCGCCGCGTCGCAGCCGACACCGGCGCCGGAGCCGAGGACGATGTCTTCGACACCCTGGCGGAGGGCGTTTCGCGTGGAGTCACCGTTGCCGGTCCACTTCTTGAGGGCGAGGCCCGCCACGTGGGGCGTGGCCATGGAGGTGCCGCTCATGGTCGCGTAGCCGCCGCCCTTGTACGTGGAGAGCGTGTTGACGCCGCCCGCCGCGAGTTCGACTTCGCGGGTCTCGATGACGCAGTCGCCATCGTTGATGCCGCGGCTCGAGAAGCTCGCCATGGCCTTGTTCGAGTCGATGGCGCCCACGGCCACCGCGTTCGGGTTCGCGCCGGGCCAGTCGATCGTGCCGAGGGCCGGGCCGTCGTTGCCGGCAGCCGCGACGAAGATGCCGCCGTTCGCGACGAACGAGTTGATGGCGTCACGCGTGCTCGTGGACTCGGAGTTGCCGCCGATGGAGAACGTGATGACATCGCACAGGCGGTTGCCACCGTTGTTGCAGTCGTTGATGGCCCCGTTGATGTCCGTGGTGGAGCAGAAGTTCTTGCAAACACCGTAGGAGCGGATGGTGGCTTCCGGAGCAACGCCCCAGATGCCGAGGTTGTCGCTGCCCGCGTCCGCGGCAGCCGTGCCGGCGGTGTGGGTGCCGTGACCGTTCCGGTCGTTCGTGTCCGAGAACACGACGCGGTTCACGAGGTCGAGGTGGTCCGCGTCGATGCCCGTGTCGATGTGGCCGAGGACAACGCCCGCGCCGCCGCTCGTCGCGGTGATGGCCGGGTTGTTGTAGATCTGCTCGATACCGTAGGGGGTCTGGTCGGAGACGCGGGGACCGCTCGGCGGTTCCTCGCCACCGCAGCCGACGTGCGGCGGGGGGCCACCGTGGCATTCGAGGTGCCACAGGATGTCGTCCTCGACGGTCACGTCGAGGCGGGCCTTGAGGGCCGCGTACGTGTCGGCGTCGACGACGCCGCCGATCCAGCCGATGTTGTACGCTTCGTAGATGATGGAGAACGAGGCGTCCGTCGCAATGGCGCGGAGGGTGTCCGTGTCGCCCTGGACGTTGATCTTCATGGTGACGTCGCTGACGACGGCATTGCTGGAGATGGCGCCTGCGCCGGGGAACGCGAGGCCGACGATGACCATGGCCATCGTGAAAAGCATGAGTTTTCCTTTCTGCATGATGGTTAACCTCCCACTGCGGGGAGCGTCACACGTCACCATGGCAACGTGTACCTTCCCGGGGACATGTCCCGGACCCCTATTCCATTGCACGTTTCCGGGCATTCCCTTCGAGGCGGATTCCGCGGGACTCCCGGGGTTCCCTTGAAATACCCCCATCGTTTCTCCCGCGATGGACATGACGCGCCACGCCGGGGTCGGGAACCGTCCACGCCGCACCTGCGAGGCCGCGCCATGACGTCGGCTGTCGTGAATGCGCGATGGGCCGCGACCATGGTCGATGAACTGGTCCGCGGAGGATTGCGGCGGGTCATCATCGCGCCCGGTTCCCGCTCCACGCCCCTCACGCTCGCGTTCGCTGCATGCAGCGACGTCCATGTGACCAGCCTCATCGACGAGCGAGGCGCCGCGTTCTTCGCCCTCGGCGCGGCGAAGGCGTCGAACGAGGCGGTCGCCGTCCTCACCACGAGCGGGACCGCGGCAGCGAACCTGTTCCCCGCCATCATCGAGGCGAACCTGAGCGGCGTGCCCCTCATCGCCATCACGGCGGACCGTCCCCCGGAACTCCGTGGCGTCGGCGCCAACCAGACCATCGACCAGATCCGCCTCTACGGCGGGCACGTCCGGGCCTTCGAGGACCTCGCCCCCCCGAGCGGTGATGAGGACGCCCTCGAAGCGATGGGGGTGACGGTCGCGCGCATCCTTGCGCAGGCAACCGGTCGGCCCCATGGGCCCGTCCACCTCAACGTGCCGTTCGCGAAACCGCTTGAGCCCGAGCCCGGAACGGTCGTTGAGCCGCACCATTCCGAGGCCATCGCGCACGCCACTTCCCGCGGGCACGGGCCTACGCGCGGGCACGCACGTGAAGAAGAAATCAACGCCGTCGCAGGCCTCGTCGAGCGTCATCCCCGGGGCGTCATCGTCTGCGGCCCACGGCACGCCGAGGATGGCCTCCCCGCCGCGGTCACGCGGCTCCATCAAGCCACCGGCTACCCCGTACTTGCCGACCCCTTGTCCGGTACCCGCTTCGGTCCCGGTGCGGCGGACGTGGTCCTCGGGGCGTACGATGCCTTTCTCGCCGCGGGATTCGACGCGAAGCCCGAACTCGTCATCCGGTTCGGTGCGTTCCCGACGAGCGGGAGCCTGGAACGATGGCTCACGGCGGCAGAGGGCATTCCCCATATCACCGTCACGGATGGCTTCCCGGAGCGGGACCCCATCCATGCCGCGACCCATCACGTGGACGCGGATGCACCGTCGTTCGCAGACGCGCTCGCAACGCGCATTTCCATGGTGCCGGACAAGGCTTGGACGGAGCGCTTCCGGAACGCCGAACGTCTCGCCATGAAGATCGCTGGATCGGCCTTCCACGCAGACCCCTTCGAGGGCGTCGTCCCCGGCGCCATCCTTTCGCGCCTCGGGGACGGGGCCACCCTCTGGGTCTCGTCCAGCATGCCCGTGCGCGACCTGGACCGCTTCGGCGCTCCGTCCGACGTGGACATCCGGTGCCTTGCGAATCGGGGCGCAAGCGGCATCGACGGCGTGGTTTCGAGCGCCCTCGGGGCTGCCCTCGCTGCGCGGGACCGGAGCGATGCACCCGTCGTCCTGTACACCGGGGACCTCGCGTTCTATCACGACCTGAGCGGGCTCATCGCCCTCGAACGGGCCGGCGTCGATGCAACGCTCGTCGTCGTGAACAACGACGGCGGAGGCATCTTCGAGATGCTCCCGATCCGCGAGCACGAGCCCGCGTACACGACCCTGTTCCGGACGCCGCACGGGCTCGATTTCAGCCACGTGTGCCGCATGTTCGGGCTCGGCCACGAACGGGTGGCGGATGCGGCATCCCTCGGCGCCGCACTCGACCGCACCCTGGGACGTGGCCGGAACGTGATCGAGTTCACGAGCGATGCGAAGGCGAATGTGGCTCGCCGCCGCGCCGCCGAGCAGGCGCTCCGCGAGGCCCTCGTGGCGGAGGGTACCTGATGCGCGTCCGCGCCGGCAGCATCCACCTCAACATCGAGGGCGATGTGGACGACGCACGCGGCGAGGCCGTCGTGCTCCTCCACGGGTTCACGGAGAACGCGCACATGTGGGATGCCGTCGCGGCGGCCATCCGGGCCCGCGGCTTCCGTGTTGTTGCAGTGGACCTCGTTGGACACGGCGCATCCGACGCGCCGGATGATGCAGAGGCGTATACCCTGGATGCGGCCTGCGATCAGCTCGACGAAGGGCTCCGCGCCATCGGCGTCAAGCGGGCCACCGTCCTCGGCTATTCCATGGGCGGCCGCGTGGCGCTGCATCTTGCCGTCCGGGAACGCGATACGCGCGACCTGGTTCGCGCCCTCGTCCTTGTGAGCACGAGCCCCGGGATTCCCGGACCCGCGGAACGGGTCCTGCGGCGGACCGCGGACGGCGCCCTCGCGGACCGCATCCGGGCAATCGGTGTCGAGGCGTTCGTGGACGAGTGGCTGCAGAACCCCGTGTTCGGCCACGAACGCACCCGCGGCAGCGGGTACCTCGAAAGCATGCGCGAGGCGCGTCTCGGGAATTCCCCGATCGGCTTGGCCCGCAGCCTCGAAGGCATGGGCCAGGGCACCCAGGAGTACGTGCTGCCTGCCCTCGGCGGCCTCCGCATCCCCGTCCTCCTCATCTCGGGAGCCGAGGACGAGAAATTCACGGATCTCGCGAAGCACATGGGCGCCGTCCTTCCCCACGCGCGCCACGTCACATTGACCGACTGCGGCCATGCTCCCCACCGGGAGCGGCCCGACCGATTCCTGGACGCCGCCCTGGCATTTTTGGCGCAGCACGCCACCGCCCGCGCGGACCCGTCCCGACCCCCATCCGATTCCAACCAGGTGACCCCATGAACCATGCACAGCCCCCCACCCTTGTCGCGGACGCGCCCGACTGGAAGACCGTGAACGAGTACAAGGACATCACGTACGAGAAGTCCGGGAAGATCGCGCGCATCGCGTTCAACCGGCCCGAGGTCCGGAACGCGTTCCGCCCCGAGACGACGGATGAACTCATCCACGCCTTCCAGCACGCCTGGCACGACCCCAACATCGGCGTCGTCCTCTTCACCGGGAACGGACCCAGCCCGAAGGACGGGAAGTGGGCGTTCTGCTCCGGCGGCGACCAACGCGTCCGCGGCGATGCGGGGTACGTGGGCGGCGACGGGGTCCCGCGCCTCAACGTCCTCGAACTGCAGCGTATCATCCGCACCATGCCGAAACCCGTGATCGCGCTCGTGCCCGGGTACGCCATCGGCGGCGGCCACGTTCTCCACGTGGTCTGCGACATGACGATTGCGGCGGACAATGCCGTCTTCGGTCAGACCGGTCCCAGGGTCGGTTCCTTCGACGGCGGCTTCGGCGCCGGCTACCTCGCCCGCATCATCGGCATGAAGAAGGCCCGCGAGATCTGGTACATGTGCCGGCAGTACGGCGCCGAGGAAGCCCTCGAGATGGGCCTCGTGAACAAGGTCGTCCCGTTGGAACAGCTGGAGCAGGAAGGGGTCCAGTGGGCCACCGAGATCCTCCAGCACAGCCCCCTCGCCATCCGCTGCCTGAAAGCCTCCTTCAACGCGGACACCGACGGCGAAGCCGGCATCCAGGAACTCGCGGGGCACGCCACCATGCTGTTCTACATGACCGAGGAAGGGCAGGAAGGGCGCAACGCGTACCTTGAGAAGCGCAAGCCCGACTACAACGAGCGCCAGTGGCTCCCGTGAGGACGTGACCATGGGGAACGGAATCGGCAAACCCGCTGCGTGGCTCATGGCGACGCGACCGAAGACCCTGCCCGCAGCGGCGGCGCCCGTCGTTGTCGGAACCGCGCTCGCGTACGCGGACGGCGCCCTCGCGTGGCTCCCTGCCGTCGCGGCACTCGTCGGCGCCCTCCTCATCCAGGTGGGCACGAACTTCGCGAATGATTACTACGACTTCGTGAAGGGAGCCGACACCCACGAGCGTGTGGGCCCGACCCGCGTCACCCAGGCCGGACTCCTCTCGCCCCACACCGTGAAGCTCGGCATGATGGTCACATTCGCGCTTGCTGTTGGTGTCGGCTCCTACCTCGTGTGGGTCGGCGGCTGGCCCATCGTCGCCATCGGCGTTGCGAGCATCATCGCCGGCGTCGCCTACACGGGGGGTCCGTGGCCCCTCGGCTACAATGGCCTCGGCGACGTGTTCGTCCTCGTGTTCTTCGGCCCCGTTGCGGTCGGTGGCACGTACTTCGTGCAGGCGCTCACCGTCACGCCCACGGTGCTCCTTGTCGGTCTTGTCATGGGCGCCCTTGCGACCGCCATCCTTGTGGTGAACAACGTGCGGGATGCGGAAACGGATGTGAAGGCCGGGAAACGCACCCTCGTCGTGCGCCTCGGCGAGCGCGCGGGGCGCCTCGAATATGCGGTCCTCCTTGCGTTCGCGTACGCGGCCATTGCGGCCCTCTCCGCCGTGGGCCGGCTCCCGGTGACGGCCCTGGCCGCCATCGTTGCCCTCCCGCTCGCGCTCATCCTTGCGCACCGCGTGTGGCATACGACGAACCGCGCGGCGCTGAACCCGATCCTCGGGCAGACCGCAGGGCACCTCCTGTTGTTCAGCATCCTCCTTGCAGCAGGGCTCACCGTATGACGACAACGTGGCGCGTGGACCCATTCGAACTCCCGCTCCGCGAGGCATTCGGCACGGCCCGCGACACCCTCACGGAGCGTGCCGGGTACCTCGTCAGCGTGACCCGCGATGGAATCACGGGTTGGGGTGAAGCATGCCCGTACCCGGCTGCGGGCACCGAGCGTCGCGGCGATTGTGAAGCCGCGCTCGACCTCGCCGTGCGACGCGAAGACCCGCTTGCCCATCCCGCCCTCCGCGTATCACCCGCCGCGCGGAACGGCATGGTCGGCGCCCTCATGGACCTCGCATGCCGGGAGGCCGGGACATCCCTTGCCACCGGGCTCGCACAAGGCCGCGCGGTGCGCAGGCAGGTGCCCGTGAACGGTGTCATCCCGGGCCTTTCCAATGCCGCGGAGGAAGCCGTGAGGTTGGTGAACGAAGGCTTCACAGTCATCAAGATCAAGGGGAATGCCGACCCCGATGTCACCGTGGAACGCGTGGCGCGGGTGCGTGCAGTCATCCCGTCCGGGGTCCGCCTTCGCGTGGACGCCAATGGCGCATGGGACCGGGTGGAGGCAAGGCGTGCCATGACGGCCCTTGGCGGCCTTGGAGTCGAGTACGTGGAGCAACCCCTCGACCCCCGCGACATGGATGGCCTGGGCCGCCTCCGTGGACTCGGCCCGATGATCGCCCTCGATGAAAGCGTGGGATCCGTCCATGACGCGAAACGTGCCATCGACGCGGGGGCGTGCGATGTCCTCGTGTTGAAGCCGATGGTCCTTGGAGGGCCGGACAGGGTCATGGAGGTCGCAACACTTGCGGGGGACGCCAGCGTGCCCATCGTCATCACCACGACGATCGACGGGTGCGTGGCGCGGGCCCACGCACTCCACGCGGCGGCAGCTGTCCCCGGCTATCTCTGGCCGTGCGGCCTTGACACGGGCCGCCTGTTGTACAGTGATCTTGTGAAGGGCGCGAACGTTCCCACCGGACCCGTTCTCGACGTGCCGGACTCACCGGGCATGGGCTTCGAGGTGCCGGACGATGCCTGACCTCCTCACCCACCGCTCCCGGACCCACGGGGACCACGTCGCGGTCGAAACGCCCACCGAGCGCATCACCTACCACGAGCTTCTGGGGCGGGTGGAGGCACGGGCCCAGGACCTTGTTGCGCAGGGCCTGAAACCGGGGGATCGCGTGGGCGTGCGCCTCCCGAATGGCGCAGCCTTCGTGGAAACCGTCCATGCCGCCATGCGTCTCGGACTCGTGCTCGTGCCGTTCAACGAGCGCCTCACGGAGCGCGAGCGGGAATGGCAGATGGCGCGCGCGAAACCGAGGCATCTCGTGACCGAGGCCACACGGGCCACCGGCGGCGGCATGCTGCCGGAGGATTTCGGGGCCGGGTGGGATGCGCCGCAGGGCATCCTGTTCACGAGCGGGACGACCGGCATGGCGAAGGGCGCGGTCCTCACCCATCGCAACCACCTCATGAGCGCGGCATTGTCCGCGGTGCGTCTTCCGGTTCGCGCCACGGACCGTTGGCTTGCGCCCATCCCGCTCTACCATGTGGGCGGCATCTCCGTCCTGTACCGCACCGCGCTCGCGGGCGCATGCGCCATGATCCCGGAGCGGTTCGATGCCGACGCCGCGAACCGATGGATCGACGGGGGTGCCACCCTCGTGAGCCTTGTTCCCACCATGCTCCACCGCATCCTCGATGCGCGGGCGGGACGGCCCTTCCCCGATTCCCTACGCGCGGTGCTCCTCGGCGGAGCGTCGGCCTCACCTGACCTTGTCGCGCGGGCGCGCCGGGCAGGTGCCAGGATCAGCACGACGTACGGCCTCACCGAGGCCGCGTCCCAGGTGGCCACCCTGGAACCCGGTCGTGTACCCGTGGATCCTGCCGCCGTCGGACCCCCGCTGCCGGGCGTCGTGGTGCGGATCCTGTCGCCGGATGCGGAAGGTATCGGGGAGATCACCGTCCGGGGGCCCACCGTGATGCGCGAATACCATGGGGAACCGGAGGCCACCGCGAACGCCGTCCGCAAGGGGTGGCTCCACACCGGGGACCTCGGGCGCATGGACGAGGAAGGCAATCTCATCGTCGTTGCCCGTCGCTCGGACCTCATCGTGACCGGCGGCGAGAACGTGTACCCGGCCGAGGTCGAGGCCGCCCTTGTCCGCCACCCCGCAGTCGCAGACGCATGCGTCGTGGCCCTTCCGCATCATGTGTGGGGGCACACGGTGGCGGCCGTCCTGGTCCCCGTCGATGGCGCGTCCCTCGATGTCGCAGACGTCATTGCCCACACGCGACTGACGCTCGCCGGCTACAAGATTCCGCGCGACGTCGTCGTCCTCGATCATCTGCCGGTGACCTCATCCGGGAAGGTGTCGCGCGATGCCGTGGCGGATATGGTCGCCCGTCACGAGACGACGCCGACATAGATGTAGGCGATGCCGCCCGTGAGGGGGATGGCCTTCACCTCGGAGAACACGCCGACCTCCCGCATCATGGCCAGGAATGCCTCGCCAGCAGGGAACTCGGCGGACGTGCGCGGCAGGTACTCGTACGCTTCCCGGTTCCCCGTGAGGAGGCCGCCGACGCGCGGGATCACGTGCCGCGAATACAGGGTGAACGGCGTGCGCATGACCCCGTGCGGTTGCCCGAATTCAAGGATGACGACGCGGCCGCCGGGGCGCACCGCGCGGGCGAGTTCGCGCAGCCCCTTGCGCGGGTCGTCCACGTTGCGGATGCCGAAGGCGATGGAGGCCACATCGAAGGACGCGTCCTTCACGGGAAGTTCCGTGGCGTCGGCAAGTCCGAAATCGAAGAGCCGGGCGTCACTTCGTTCCAAGGCCTTCTCCCGGCCGCGAACGAGCATCGGGGCGCAGAAGTCGGTGGCCACCACGGCGCCGTCCGATCCCACGGCTCTCGCGAAATCGAACGCCAGGTCGCCCGTGCCGGAGGCGCAATCGAGGACGCGCGAGCCTCCCCGGGCACCGCTTGCCGCCACCGCCCTGCGTCGCCATCGCCCGTGCACGCCGAAGCTCAGGACGGCGTTCGTCCGATCGTACGCGGGTGCGATGTCGGCGAACATGCGCCGGACGGCTTCGCTCACGACCACGGGGAGCCGGGGCACGCTGAAAAAGGTTTCTCACGCCGCAGGCGGCCTGGGGAACGGCGCCCGACCTGTTAGCGAGTCACCGGCCAGAACCCGCTTGGTCACCGGCGGATGATCAATCGTGGAACGAACGCGTGGCCGATCACCGGACCGGCGGGCGACCCCCCCGCAATCCCCGCCGCCCGGCCCGGCCGCCGCGGGCCCCGCACCGCGACCAGGCGTCTCCAAGGAGTTGAACCCATGACCATGCATCCCGAGGATGAGAAGAGTCGGCCCGAGCGGGAAAAGCCCGAGAGTGACGCGCAGAAAGGCGACGAGAAACATGAACGGATCCCGAAGCACGAGGGCGACCCCGGGCCGGCGTCCACGAGGCGAGTGGGTGGGCACGAGGGGTCCGCACCGGAACGCACGCAACCGGCGCCACCCGAGGGGAAGGAAGGACAAGCAGGGCAAGGAGGGTCGGGAGGAACAGGAGGGCCAGGAGGAATCCAAGGTGACGCATCCAGGAAACGGCCCATGACCTTGGCGGAAGCCGGGCGCCTCGGCGGCCAGAAGCGAAAGAAAGCGCTCGGACACGAGGGGTACTCGGCGTTGGGCCACAAGGGCGGTGAGGCGGTGAAGGACAAGTACGGGCCCGCGTTCTATCGAGACATCGGGAAGAAGGGCGGGGAAGTGCGCAAGAAGCAACTGGGGCACGAAGGGTACGTCGCGCTCGGAAAAAAGCGGGCCGAGCAGTCGAAGCGTATCGAAGAGGAAGCTGCGGGATCCGACGAGTGAACACCTGTGCGGTCGCGGCGTGGACCGTCCCGACGGCGTGTCGACTGAACGGGAGCGTATCGCCGCAGGGGTGGGTGTGGGATGTCGGCCTCGCATCGCCCCACCCTCTTCCTGGCGGCCGTCCCGCGAGCGAAATGACAGCTTCGAACGTCCTGCCCGAACGCCGGATGGGGTTCCGACCTGCGCAAATCCATGCCTCATGCTCGCCATGAACATGTTTCCGCTGAAACGGTATGTGGGGCCGTGGTGGGGGGATGTAAAAATCTTGATCCAGACACTATAATACAATCAGCATCGCATGTTGATACGCCAACCTCGGAGGTCGAGGATTACCAGCCTCCCTCGACCGACAGCTGCGCCAGTTCCGGACGGGTTTTTTCCCGTCCGGGCAACGCGGCCTTTCACACTGATCTAACAAGAATGGGGGTCAGACGAGTTCGATGGTGACATCGTGCTCCCCTTGGGGCGTGCGTGCGGGGGGAAAACCGCGCGCGCCCCGAGGCCACAATCACTGCTTCTCGAGCGAGGACCCTGTTTTTGCGGCAGCGTACGCGGCGGTGGGGTCCGTTGCTTCAGCCTTGTTTTTCGCGAGATTTCACGACCACAAGCCGGCCGCAGCCGCCAACCGGGTCGGCCCGGGGACGCCGATGGAGGCCCCGACGGCGTTGTAAAAATCCTGATCGAATCAGTATATCCCCCCCAAGATCCAATTCCAGTCCGCCAACCTCGGAGGTCGAGGGTTACCAGCCTTCCTCGACCGACATCTGCGCTTTGTTCGGGCGGGGTTTTTTCCCGCCCGGGCATTCGCGGTCTTTTCCGGCACCTACCCTGTTCTTGTCCAAGCTTCGTCCCCGCCGCCGGCCCCGTTTTCGCGGAGCGCGGAACGGAATCCACAATTACCGTGACCCGTATGCCGATGCCATGGCCGAGGCCCGGTTCGGTCCCCCTGTGGACGCCATAGCGCCCGATGGATTCTCCCTCACCCTCGACGTGATCACCATGGTCGGTGCCGAATTCGTGCTCATGCGCACGAAGGAAAGCGGCGACGCGTGGGGCTTCCCGTCGGACACCTTCCACGTCGGCGAATCACCCGCAGACGCGGCGCGACGTGTCGTCACGGCGTGGACGCAGACCCGGGCCCCGAAGCTCGAACTCGTGGACTGGCGCGTTTCCCACGACCCGTGGGAGATGGCATTCGTCTTCCGCGCGCTCCTCATCGAGGAGCCGAAGGTCGGAGGGGCCGTCGTTGAGTTGAAGCGGATGAATCGCGCCGAACTCGCCGGAACCCTTGGGCGGCTCGATGGCGCCTGGGTCCAGGATGCCCTGAAGACCGGCTTGAACTACAAGTTGACCCGCGCTGCGCTGGCATCGCAGTGAACGGCATCACGCGCATTCGCTGACGGTCACGATGGGATGGACCGGCCCCTTGGACGCGCGCCACGCGCGGATCCGTCGCCGGCCTGCCATTCCGACCCCGTATGCTCCGAGAAGCACTCCGGCCGTCGTGGGGAACGACGGCGAGATGGCGCCCGCTACCTGGACCGGGTGGAACGAAGAAGGCACCTCGGCAGGCAAGTGGGCGAAGAGGAGCGCACGGAGCACCCCTCTTGTTCTGGGAGGTCCTACACTTAAACTTTCATGGCCATGGATGGAAGTTCGAAGTCCTGAGGGGGCGAAAGGGCCCCGAGGCCGGCGGGGCACAGGGCCTGCCGGGTCCGGTGGGGCCCGGGTCGTTTCCGATGCCTGTATCCCTGCTGGTACCGACAAGGGGTCGAGAGCCGTGGCGGCAGCGGGACGTTCTGTCCCTGCTGTCGTCATTTTCCCTATCCCGGCGGTTGTGCCGCCACATCCGTGGCCGGCGTGCCCGTCGAACCCCGGTCCTGGGTGAACGCAATGATTGCTGCCACCAGCGCTACACCCATCAGCATGGCGCCAGCAAGGAAGCCGGCGCCCGGCGCAATGAACGCGAACGCCGCATTCCCGATCATGGGGCCGATGGCCCGCCCGAGGCTCGCCGCGCCCTGGAAGACGCCGAGGACCTGCCCTTGTTCCTCGCCGGAAGCGGCACGGCTCACAAGGCTCGACAGGCTGGGATTCGCAAGACCGTTCGCGGCTGCGAGGGCTCCGACCGTGATGAGGAGCAGCGTCAGTTCCGTGGAGAACGGGAGTGCCGCCAAGGCGAGTCCCATGCCCACGAGGCCCACCGTAAGGAGGTGCCGTTCCCCGAACCGTCGAACGAGGGGGCCGATGAGGGCGCCCTGCACGACCACGATCACGATCCCGACGTAGAAGAACAGGAACCCGGTCTCGCGTTCCGACCAGAACAGTTCGGCATTCAGGAACAGCGCGAAGGTCGATTCCATGGCGCTGAACCCGAGGACCAGGAGCAGGTTCAGCACCACGAACGGTCCCACGACGGGTCGTGAGAACGTCCGCGCCAGGGCTTTGGGATCAAAGGCAGCAAAGCGGTGGCCCGCGCGGGCGGAATCCTTTCGATCCGGCTCGCGGAGCCGGAAGTAGGCGAACACCACGTTCACGAAGCCGAGGCCGGCGGCTGCAAACGCGGGCGCCGAGAGGCCCCACGTGCTGAGGAAGGCGCCCATGGCGGGGCCGATGACGAAGCCGAGGCCGATGGCCGCGCCGACCATGCCCATGCCTTTCGCCCGGTTCTCGGGTGTCGTGACATCCGCCACGTACGCCTGCGCCACGCCGATGTTCGCGCCCGCGAAGCCTGCGAATCCGCGCGCCGCGAGGAGGACCCAGTAGTTCGGAGCGAGACCGAACGCCACGAGGGATACCGCCATCAGCGCCGACGATGCGAGGATCACGGGCCGCCGTCCGATGCGGTCCGAGAGGTGCCCCCAGAACGGAGCGAACACGAACTGCATGAGGCTGTAGATGGCGAGGAGCGCACCAACCCCGAGGGGCGTCGCATGGAACGCGAGGCCGAGGAACGGAAGGATGGGCAGGATGATGCCGAACCCGATGAGGTCCAGGAAGAGGACCATGAAGATGACGCCGAGGGCGCTCTTCGACGCGGGTCGCGGACCGTCCGCCGATGCCATCTCACGTCGCACGCCACATGACCCGTTTAAGCGTTGTCTCGGGCGTCCGCCTGCCGGCGCCGGGAATCAACGGATCTCGGGGTAGAACTCGGACTCCGGTCGCGGGCGGTCCCGGCCCCGCCAGCTTGCCCACGCGCAGGTGGCGAAATGCCAGGCGACCCGCGGGATGCCGTGCTCCTCAAGACGACGCGCGCTTGTCACAGCATGGCCCGGCAGGAGCACCACGCGGCCCACGGCGCCGATCCGGCGCGTGAAATCCACCGATTCCTCGGCCACGTCCGGGTTGAATCCGCCGACGCGCTCGAACACGCGGCGCCGCACGAAGACGGCGCGATGCCCGCCGTACGAAGCGAAGGCGCGGCCGACCGCGTCGCACGCGCCCGCGAACGCGCGGCGCCCCGGCGTCGCAGGGTCGTACGCTAGCCGGAACGCGCCCCCGACGACTCCGGGGTCGGACAGGGCGCGTTCCACGGCGGGGATCGCACCCGGGGGCAGGCGCGTGTCCGCGTGCAGGAACAGGAATGTGGCCCCGTGGGCGTGGGCGGCTGCGTGGTTGAGCTGGTCGGCGCGACCCGTGGCACAGTGGACGACGCGGACGCCTGCGCTGGCGACACGCTCCGGCGTCCCGTCCGTGCTTCCTCCGTCGGCCACGATGATTTCGCGGGGAGGGGGATCCAGCCCGATCACGGCTTCCAGCGTCGCTTCGATGGTGCGGGCTTCATTGAGGGCCGGGACGAGCACGCTGATGCCGGAAGGCGACGCCACGCGATGAGGCAGGTTGACCCGCTCAATAAGGGTTCCCTCCCACGGGGGAGCACGGAAGCGAACGGGAAACCGACCGGAATCCCGTGGATACCGGGTGGGGTTGGCGCGGCCCGGCGTCGCGCGGCATTGCGTGGGCGGACCGACGCTCGATGGGCACAATGGGGCGGCGCGCGGCAGCGGGCCACGGGACGGCGCCCGGCGACGGGTTCAGATCGATGCCGAACGGGAGAATCCGGAACGCCGGATCTGCAGGGTTCCGGGTAGGGGCCTACTGACCGCCCCAGTCGTCACGCACGTTCTGGCGCCAGAGACCGTAGTCGAAGGCGCAGTCCGGGTGCTCGTCAAGGTGCTGCATGAAAGCGAGGTGCGGTGCCCAATCGTCCTTGATCTGGGCCTGGCAACCGATGCAGGTTTCTGGGAGCATATCTTCGGGATAGTGTCTTCGTGTTAATGTCGGTATCGGCGGATATGGGTCATGAGGTGGAGGTATCCGGTTGGAACGGACAGGCCGCGGGGGGTGGAGGCCATCACGGCCCATCATGCCGGGGCCGGTTCCGGAGCGTTCGCTGCGGGGTCGGGCTTCGGGGTGCAGAAGGTGCACCCCGCGCGGCGCCTGGCACCGCGAGATGATGATCGGAATCTCCCCCGATCAGCGACGGGCCCCGGAAGCGGGGCCGCGGCGACGGGTTCAGATCGTTGCGTTCACGGTGTTCACGACGATGACGTCGCGCACGGCGCGGACGTTCTCGAAGGGGAACACGAGGTAGCCGCGGGCGTCCCGGCGGAAGAGTCGGGGGTCCACGTCGTCGGCCGGCTCGATGAGCACCTGTTCAAGGTCGCCGCTCTTTTCGTCCGCCACGATGTTGCGGAGGCGGCCGAGCATCATGCCGTCGTCGGAGAGGACCGTCTTGCCCCGGATGTCGCTTGCGAGAATCTTCATGGTGTGCACCATCCCGGCGGAAGGCTTAGCCGGTGCGCGCCTTGAACGTGTCGATTTACTGCGACGAGAAGGCGTTACGGAATCCGCACAATGGGTCGAGCCCTGCGGCCCGGGAAGAAGGTTCAGCGCCCCGGGCGAATATGGGCGCATGGACGCCCGGGGCGCAATGGAAGCCCAGCCTCCCAGCTTGGGGCTCCCGCGGCAGACGCGACGGACCCAGCCTCCCAGAAAGGACCGACGCGAATGCCGATTCGTTACCAGCCTACTGGTGACATCGTCGGTGGAGGTTATGACCAAGTGCTTGTCACTCCCAGTGGGTGACGAATAAAGGTGCAATGGGCCGGTTGCACGCCTCCGGCGTGGCTGGTCGGAAAATGATGCTGGCCGGAAGGTGTCACCGGCCGCGGGAATTCCTTGTTCACCCGAGGGCGAAGAAGGCGAGAAGCGCTGCGGTGACAACCCCGATTCCGGCGAAGAACGCGAACAGGAACGTGACGCGCGCATCGCTCGGGTTCATGAGATGCTTCGCCTTCTCGGTCAACTCGTAATACACCCATTCGCGGGCGGGGTCGTCACGACGGGACACGAGGCCGCCGTCGGACAACTTGCCGACATGCTCGAAGACCGTGGACTTGCCGAGGGCAAGGAAGGCGGAAAGTTCGCTCACCGTCATGCGGCGGAGCTTCAACGCCTTCAGGATGTCGAGACGCGTGTCGGAAGCAAGGAGCTTCAGGGCATCCCGGTCGATGGTGACGGCACTCATGCGCTTCGACATGCAAAGAGCGCAAGCGTGTATAAATAGGGCGCTCATATGGGGGGCGCGATCCGAACACCTCCGGAATTCCGGGGTGCCTCGCCGCGCCCGGGAGGGCGGGGACGAACCCGGTTCGCGGAATGTTCGGGACGATGCCGGTATCGCAGGATTCCGCCGGCGATGCATTCCCGTGGGCGCATCCGACGCCGGCTCGCCGAATGCGCAACCCATCGGGCGCCCGACGCCGGCTCACAGGATGCGCATCCGAACGGGTACGCGAAGCCGGCTCACACGATGCGTTCCGGACAATTGCTCTTGCGCGAGCATCCCGCGCACTTGCCGGGGCGCGCGTGGTTCCGGTGCACGTTCCCGGTGGCTTGCGCGACGCGCATGCGGAGGACGGTTTCCAGGACCTTGTCCTTCATCTCCTCCGTGTATTCCACTTCGTACCGGGCCTTGTCGTAGCTGACGACGCCGAACGGCGGGCGGTGCCCGTATTCCTCCTCAAGGAGCAGGCAGTAGGTCATGCACTGCATCACATGGGAGTCGTGCGGACGATCCGGCGTCTTCCCGGTCTTCACTTCGACCGGGATGAGGTTCTGGCCCCGTCGGACGATGTAGTCCGGCTTCCCTCCGATCGACACGTCGTACTTGTCGGAGCGGATGACCTCACCGGGGATGGCAAGGTCGGAGTAGGCGAATTCGCCGGCGACGAGCCCGGTCGTCCTGCGGACATCGGTCGCTTGCTTGTCGCGACGCAGGGCCTTGTACAGGAACACGAGGGCGACGAAGAGCCACATGAGGCTCAGGAGGAGCATGAGAACGTTCAGGCCGCCGAAGGGGTCGAGGAACGTGATCTCGATGGCGAGGGTCGCGGCACTCGCTGCGACGAGGGTGAGGTAGAGTGCGGTTTCGAGGGAGTGGCGGTGATCCTGCAGGAGCCGTTGCACCTGCCACAGGCCGTAGCCCTGCTTGGCGTGTTTCGCTTCGCCTTCGAGGATGGCGTCGCCTTCCCCTTGGTCGCCCTGCTCGGCAAGCCACCACGACATGGGGCAGTAGGTGTATCGCTCGATGTCTGAAGCTGAATAACCCATCCTGTTTCCTCGGCCGCGCCCACGGGTTCTCCCGGAGGATGCCTATAAGGTCTTGGAGAGGCGCCTTTCCGCCCCCGCCGCAAAAGGGGTCGTGGACGCGGGGGCAGGCCGCGGTTCCGCTGCCGTAGGGATCCCTCGCCAGCGAGCCCGCGGATCGCGTTCGGGATGCACGCCGGGGCGCGGCACCATTGGGCGGGAGGGTGGAACCTGCGGAATCGAGGGATGGAATCCGCGCCGCGCGGTCGCGAGGGGTGGTGGACGGTGGCGTCTCCCGCGGCATCCTCCGCACGGCTGCGCCGCCACCACCCACGGTGTGCTCCGCGCGTGCGACTCCCCGGGAGGCGCCCGCGCGGAGGACTCATCCTTGACGGGATGCGGCCGGGTCGACCCCTACCCGATGACGACGTCGTACACACCGATGCCGGCGCCGTTCCGGGTGACCACAAGGAGAACTTCCGCATCGAGCGGCGCGTTCACCGTGAACGGGGTGTCCGCGGTGAGCGGATGCGCCACCCGGGTCTTGCCGTCATCGATGGCAAGGAACGCGTGGAATGCGGTGTTCGCGTCCGGCAGGAAGGTCAACGTGATCGGGTCCGCCTTGGATCGCTCGATGCGAAGCGCCTCGATGCCGTACGCGTGACGGATGCGCCCCGCTTCCGGTGTCTCATCGCTCGCAGCATCCTTCACGGCGCCGCCCACGACGGCCTGGCCCAGGGTGGTGGGGCCGCTCACGGACCACGTGAAGTTCTGGAGGTCGCGGAAGGTGCGGATGATGTCGCCTTCGCGGATGGGGGTCCGGAAGATCCGGTCCCGCGCCGTGAAGTCCTTCTCCGCGATGGCTTTCACGAAGCCGGCCCAGAGGTCGTCGTAGTCCGCGTTGAACGCCTTCTCGAACACGTACCGGTTCTCGTAGTCGCGGCTCACCGAAAGGAGGTTCCACACCGCGGCTTCCCCATGCTTCTCCTCAAGGTGCATGAGGAAGAGCACGAGTCCGTACTCCAGGTACTGCGCGGGCTTGGAATCAGGATTGTTCAGGAACTGGATCGCGTGCCCGAGGCCCGATCGCGTCCCGTGGACCTTGTCCATCGCCCACGTCGCCATGCCCTCCACGAGCCACCCTTCCTCCAGGTCGTACGAGGTCTGGAAGGCGTGGAAGACTTCGTGGGCCGCCACGATGGCGGGCGTCTGCGCGTCCGGGTCCGTCTTCGAGAACATGTTCTCCGGGGCCACCACGAGCTTCAGGCCCCACGGCTGGGTGGAAAGGGTGCCGAGTTCCTTGTCGCTTGCCGGGCGCTCGATGTAGGCGTGTACGGGCTTCGTGGGCGCGGTGAATCCTTTCGCCTCGAAGAAATCCCACGCAGTCGAGATGCCGGCGGTGACCTTCCGCGCGTAATCGGCGGTCACGAGCGCGGAATCGTAGTGGAGGGTGAATCGGCCCTTCTGGTCCTCAAGGGCAAGGCCGACTTCCGGCGCCTTGTGGTTGAGGACGTGGGCGAACGCGCTCGCTCGCACATCGAGAACCTGGGAATGGAAGTGGACCTCGAACACTGCGGCCACCTTCAGGAAGGATTCGCCGTCGGGCACGGTTTTCGGACCAGGGATCGTGAACGGGATCGTGAGGGATTCACCCACCGCGATCGAGGTTCCCGACTTGGACGCAAGGGCGCGGGAGGCGCCGTCCGGCATCTCCAACGTGACCGCGAGGTTCCCGTCCATGTCGCAGTTGCCCGCGTTCGTGAGGGAGAGTTCCGCCTGCTGGCCCGGGTTGTAATCGACCCGGTCCACGCTCGCGCGCATCCCGAACTCACAACTCAATCCGGAGGAGTTCGGGATGAATGCGTCCAGTTGCGCGCATCCGGCAAGGGCGATGGTGAGGACGAGAAGGCCCGCGACAATCCGGGGGTGGGGCGTGGTGCGCATGGCAGCCGGGCTACCGGGGGGTCGGGGTAAGAAACTAGCGGATAGCGGAATCTGCGGAAGGCGGCAGGGTGGCGGCCGCGTCATGCCAATCCGACGCGTCCCTACCGTCGCCCCCCGCCCGGATGTTCCCGAACTCGTCCTCGTACGCCTCCCCGACGGGATTTGCTCCCATGGCGGATCGACCCGGGACGACGGCCTCTCAAGGGGTTGCGTCCAGGCCCTTGCCTACTCCCCTTGTCGGCGCATCCGCACCACGACGAGAGCGACCCCTCCGCCGGCGACGCCGAGGATGCCGAGAAGGAGGATCATCTCAGCAAATGCCCCGAACACTCCCGTCATCGCCAGCGTCTCGGCGGCCGGGGTCAGGAACGTGAGGCCTCCTGCCGGTTCACGGCTTGCCGGGGCCTTCGCATCGGGCTCGCTTTCTTCGAGGTCCGGCGTGGGCGTTGCCTCGTCCGGCGTGGCCTCGGGCGGCGGCGACGGGGCCACGCGCTGGATGACGAAGGGAGTGCTTTGGGACACGCCCCGGCGGGACTCGACATGGAGGAACGTCGCGAACGTCTCAAGGGGGGCCTCGTCGAGTTGGATCGTCAGGTTGACGACCACGGTCTCTCCCGGGGCAAGCGTCACGTTGGCTGGGTCGC
>JBFILE010000012.1:0-24213 GCA_041599855.1 Thermoplasmatota archaeon | reverse complement strand
TTCAGGTGCGGGGCGAGACCATCATCAGCTCCGGGCTACAACCTGGGGCTGATCAATGGGTGAATTACGTCAACCTGGCAGACGACAACATCGGTATCGATCTTGAAGTCCAACGGACGGATGCCATACTCGGCAGGTTCGTGCCAGTCTGGAACCTGACGCTCTACGACTTGGCGTCTGGCGAATACTCGCTCAGGGTCCGGATTACGGAACTGTCCTGCCAGGAGTCGTGTGACACGCGTCTGGACCGCTATGACATCAAAGAAAGATTGACGATCCCTCCGTGAGCGCACCAGGTTTAGCGATTAGGGACCAGCCGGCCGATTGGTGGAACGCGCCGCAAAGACGATCACGACCTGGATTCGACCGCAACCATCCCGATTTGCGTAGCGGAACAAGCCAAAACCCCTCGATAGGGGAACGACAATCGGGCGAACTCGGGGGGGGGGGAAAAAGATATGTTTTCGTGGGCCTGCCATCGCCGTCGACACGAAAAGCAAGTCGAAATGGGCGTTGTGAGCCGCGAGGCTTGGCTCATGAAGGGTTGAATCATTGCGATCGAAGTTCCTGAGATCAGGATCGAACCCGGACCGCGGGAAACCGGAAACCAGGTGTTCTCAGCCTGCACGACCACCCCCCCCCCCGACACGGCATCGAGAATGGCCCGTAACGCCAAAGATGTTGGTGCAAACAGCCGGCGCCAGGAGCGCGCCCTTGGGAGCGAATCACGGAAACATGCAGTCTCTTTAGTCGATTTCAGGCCGTGTTTGTCTGCGTCAATGATTCCGCCACGTCAACGTCAGCACCGCCGTCATCACCACATACGCCGCTTCGGTTTCATCGTCCGCAACGCGGATGTCCATATCCACTGTCGATGTGGCGTGGAGCGCGGTGACCGTCTGCGTCACCGAGATGATGTTCGTACTCGACGGTTCGAGTCGGACGTACGCACCGGCCGATTGCATGAGCGCCCCGAGACTCACGAGCACCTGGTCAACAGGGCCCGTGCCATTGTCGATTCGAATGGAGGGCGTGACGATCTCTGCGAGACCCGCCGTGCCGGTGGCCGTGATCTTCGCGTAGTACGCGCCGGTGGTGTTCGTGTTGTTGAGGTAGAACAGGTTCGTGGATGCTCCAATGAGTGAACCGGCCAGGCTGACGGCGCCCACGGTATCGTTGGATCCGGTCGTGCCTCCCGGCGCGTAGTGTCCCAGGGGCACCTCGACCTCGACCACGTCGAATGTGCCGCCCGCCGCCTGGTGCACGAGTTGGATGGTGCAGTGGGTGGCAGCCACGAGGAGCAGGGTGGCAAGAACCGGGAGGGGGGGGGCGCCATGGAGCGGCATCTCAGGGAACTTCCATCCAGATGGCGAACGGTTCCTTCGCTCCTCGACACATCATTCCTCGTGGACCTCGTGCGCGGGGACGCGCCGGCCCGGGACCTCTTGACCGAGAGCGAGCGGAAAGGCGAGCCGTTGCGGGTGCCGGCCCCGGTCGCATTCGAGTTCTGGGAAGGGATCGAACGGTCGCGAGCGCCGACACGGGAAACGGAATTGGTGGACGCCGTGCTCGGCCACCATCAGATCCTTCCGTTCACCTATGCGCACGCGCGGAGGGCAGGACGGCTCGCCGGGTCCCTCGCTCGGCGCGGCGAATCGTACAGCGCGCTCGACGTGATGATCGCGGCCATGGCCATCGAGGAAGGGGAGGGACTCGTGACGCGGCGCGCCAGGGATTTCGCGGCGGTGACGGACCTTCGGACGATCGGGTACTGACGGGGAATGTGACGGCCCTTGGGCCGCGGGCCACCAACAAGACGGCGGGAAGCGGGAAAAAAAGAGAGCCGGGGCGCGTGCCGCGCCCCGACGGAGTCGACTTGCCCATTCACGGAAGGATGCTGAGCAGGCCATCCAGCTGTCCGGGACCAACGCACAGGCCCTCGACGCACACGTCGTCAACCGGAAGCTCGAACCCGGCCGGGAACTCCGCATCATACATGAAGACGGCACCGGCGCGCATGCTGCCATCCCGCGTCTCGGGAGCGCCGACCACGATGGCGTCGCTGCCGAACGCGAAGCTGGTCGCGAAGTACGCCACATTGCTGTTGTCCTGGGGCGTGACGATCGTGCGTTCCGACCAGTCCTCACCGAGGGTGTGCAGTTCGACGCGGGACGCGTACGCGTTGCCGACTCCGAGGGTGCTGCCCTTGAGCTGGAGGGTGGTGGCGGACCCGGGGACGGATTCCTCCAGGACCCAGGCGCCAGCCTCCTTCGCAAATATGTCCACGCTGGTCGGGCGGGCAATGGCGACGCGCCCTTCGCTCACGGCGACGGAGCGCACACTGCCACTGGAGCCGCTGCCGTCGATGCGGACGGACTCGGTCCAGCCGCTTCCGTCGTTCTCGAAGATGTACGCAGCCCCGGTGTTGGCGCCGGCGTGGTCCGCGTAGTACGCGATGATTGCGAGGACGTCGCCGTCGATCGCGATGCGCTGGCCGAAGTAGTCGTTGTGGGCGCCGCTCGACGGCACGAGGCGCTGGGTCTTCGTGAAGCCGGCCGCGTCGAGTTCGTACACGTCGACAACACCCGTGAGACCATGGGGCGAAAAGGCGCGAAGACTTGAGATCGCCGCAGTCTGGCCATCGAAGGCAACGACACTGCCGGCGTCGCCCTCCGGCGCCGTGAGGACCTGGGAGTGGGCCCAGGCACCATCCGCGAGACGGTACACGTGGACGCTCGACTGCAGGTGCGCGCTCACGAGGAGCACATCGTCTTTCGCGGCCATGGATGCGCCGGCCCAGGAGGCGGGCGCCGCGCCGGGCGGAAGCGGGAGGGACTGGACGATCGTCCAAGAACCCTCACCGTCACGGCCGTACACGTCCACGAAGTTCTGCTGCGTCTGTGGAGCACTCACGAAGAACTGATCGTCGGTGGCAGCCGTGGCCTGACCATAGAACTGGCCATAGGTTCCGAGATCAGGGTTGTTGACACGCTGCTCGTTCTGGACCGCAATC
Organism: Thermoplasmatota archaeon; assembly: GCA_041599855.1. Taxonomy (GTDB): domain Archaea; phylum Thermoplasmatota; class SW-10-69-26; order JACQPN01; family JAJPHT01; genus JBFILE01. Next base: position 21,200 of record JBFILE010000012.1, on the reverse strand, counting down.
CCCGCAAGGGCGAGGGGCGCGGATGCCAGGATGAGCACGGCGGCTACGGTCGAAAGGGTTCGCGCGAACTTGGGGATACGAATCATGAGGTCAGCCTCTGACTTCACGAGAACGCGGCAAGGGGATATTTCTTGGCAGACGGCCATCTGCGTCGTGTTCCACCGCCCGGTGACAAATCCCAACGGGTTCCCTGCAATCGTTCGTTTCAGTCCGGGCCACTATCGTTGGTCCTCGACATGGCGAGGATGCCGCCCGACGGGCCGACCCTCACCATGACGGATTCGGGGAGCTGCACTCTTCTCGATCGCCATGGTTGAGGCCCCATTGACGGATCCGTCGAACGCAGAACCCCGCCGCCTTCCACCCCCACCCTGCGCCCTCACGTCAACGTCAGCACCGCCGTCATCCCCACATACGCCGCTTCCGTTTCGTCGTCTGCGACGCGGATGTCCAGATCCATCGTCGATGTGCCATGGAGCACGGTGACGGTCTGGGTCACGTAGATGGTATTGGTGCTGGATGGTTCGAGCCGGACATAGGCCCCTGCCGTTTGGGTGAGTGTTCCCTGACTCACCACGACCTGATCCGTGGTGCTTGTGCCGTTGTCGATCCCCACGGAAAGTGCGATGATCTGTCCGAGTCCAGCCGTATCGGTGGCCGTGATTCTGGCATGGTATGCGCCACTCGCGTTCGTGTTGTTCAGGTAGAAGGATTGGGTTGTCTTGCCGATGACGGATCCGGCAATGACGACTACCCCGGCGGTGTCATTGGCGCCGGTGGTACTTCCTTGCGCCAGATGGCCGAGAGGCACCTCGACCTCGCTGACGTCGAAGGTGCCGGCTGCTGGTTCGTGGACCAGTTGGATGGTGCCGTTCGCGGCGGCAAGGAGGGTCAATGCAGCGGCGATGGCGCAGGTTGCCTGCAGACGACCCAGGTCAAGGCACCTCCATCCAGATCGAGAACGGTTCCTTCGCGTTGTGGTTTCCGGACCCTTCCGCGAGTTTCACGCGGACGTCGATCCCATAGGTTGTTCCGGCCGGCAGTGTGAACGACGCGAGCGGCCCCGATTCACGAAGGTTCAGCGTCGCAACCGTGGTTGCCCCGTCCTTCACGGTCCAGGTGAACATTTCGACGCGCGCGTTCGTGACCTCGGTCCCCCGCAGGATCACGGTCTCGGAAACGGCCCCGGAATTGGTGAGGCGGATCACATCGGCGACCACCATGTCGCCTCCGGCGCGAACCTTGGCTTCCGCCGTGAAGGATGTACCGTTCGTGGACAGCGTCACGTGCTTGAAGTAGCGACTGTTCGAGGCACCGTCGCCGAGTTGGAACACGCATGGCCCCGCTTGGACCCCCACCGTGACCGTGGTGATGGACTCCCAGGCGGGGAGGGCTTGGACGCCGAGGACGGTGACGCTCACGAGACTGCCGACGATGGCGACCGCAATGGCGGTCCGTGCGCGCGCACCGCCCATGGGACGGGCGGCGGGGGACACGGTATCACGCCACGGTCATGGTAAGCGCATTGGACAGGGCGACGTTGTCGTTCCCGGCACCGGTCGCAAGGGTGAGTGTGAGCTTCCCGTAGTACGTGGTGCTCGCAGGGATGGTGGCCGCTCCGCTCGGCGAGGCCGCCGTGAACGTGAGGGTGTCCTGGAGGACGTCGCCGTCGCTGTAGAGTTCGATCGTGTACGCGGTGACGTACGCATTCGACACCTGGGGCGTGGAGAGCGTTACCGTATGCGCAGCGTCATCGACATTCTGCAGCTTGAAGAACGAATCCACGGTCAAGGTGGCCTCGGGGACGCCCTTCACGGTCGCGGTCATGTACGTCTTGTTCGTGGAAATCGAATAGGCAGTCACGTAATCGGTCAGGCTGGCCGGCCCGGCATCGGCACCGGCGACGAATTGCACGGGCGCCGGCGTCACGCCGGTGGTGACCGTACTCGTGTTCGTGTAGGTGATCGTGATGGCTGCCGCGGCGATGCCCGTGACCAGGAGCAGGGCGACCACGCCGTATTTGGCTTGACTGAGTGCGCCCATGCGACCTGCCACGCGGCTCATCAGGCTCGTTTGCTTCGCTGACACGCGGGGGAGTGACGGTTTGGTGTTCATTGCCATGACCTCAATTGGCTTGGGTGTCTGCAAGGTCGGTAACTTAAGCCGCTAGCCTGCCGCGGATACGCCATCCTTGACATACCCGCCTTCCGGCATCCGCGAGGATTGACGGAAACGTTCGAACCGGACCGCCTCGTTCCACCCCGAGCTGTGGTCGTCGGAACCGGGACCGAACGGAGCGCTTTTTAACGAACAGGGGACTGTGACGCCCCATGCCGGGCGAAGACCATCAGTCGCTGGCCGGGACCACCATCGTCGTCACCGGCGGCACCAGCGGCATCGGCGAGGCCGCCGTGGACGCGTTCACGAAGCGGGGGGCCCGTGTGATCCTCACCGGGCGTTCCCGGGAACGCGGCGAGCGGGTGGCGGAGCGGACGGGAGCCACGTTCGAGGCGGTCGACTTCGCGGACCTGGACTCGGTTCGGGACCTGGCCAGCCGACTCAAGGATTCGTTGGAATCGCTGGATGTCCTCGTGAACAACGCCGGCGTCTTCCTCACGAAGCGGGCCGAGGCCCTTCCCGGCGTTGAAGCGACATTCGTGATCAATCACCTCGCACCGTTCGTCCTCACATCGCGGCTCATGCCGCTCCTTGAGGCGTCGGGGGCTGCCCGGATCGTGAACACCGCGAGCGAGATGCATTGGAAGGGCCGCCTCGACCTCGACGACCTGGCCCTCGCCAAGGGCTACGCAAGCGGTGTGAACGCGTACGCCCGATCCAAGCTCGCGAACATCCTTTTCACCCGGAGCCTCGCCATGCGCCTCGATCCGGACCGGATCACCGTGAATGCCATCCACCCCGGCGTGGTCCAATCCAAGCTGGGAAGCGGGAATCGCGGCGTCACCGCGGTGGTCTGGAATGTGCTGAAGCGCTGGTATGGCCACTCGAATGAACAGGGGGCCGATACCCTCGTCTGGGCCGCGACGGATCCGACCTTGAAGGGAGTCACGGGCCACTATTTCGCAAAGCGCAAGGAATACCGGTGGTCCGAGGCCGCAGGCGATGATGCGCTCGCCGACGCGCTCTGGACGCGGAGTGAAAAGTTGACGGGCGAGGCGTGGGCCTCACCGCGTTGGACGGCGACTGCGCCCAGCAGCGAATCGCCGCGCCCGTAATTGGAGCCGGCGCCACGAGCAGTGCCCATCTTCGGGACCCGGCGCCGGATTGCGAGTAACCGGACGGCATTCCCACGCATGGTGATGCCGATTGCCAAGATGCTGAAGGTTCCGCACCGTCGGGTTCCATGACCAGATCGCCGTCCGGACCGGGCGCGAACAATGCCCCGGCTGGCCGCCGGATCGAAGGGAATGAAAAGAAAGGAGAGGCCGCGGTCCCTAATGACCGCGGCATGGCCATTTGCCTAATCGAACTGGGCGAACTGGCCCTTGACGCGCTCCATGGTCTCGTCGAAGAACTTGTCGAATTCCTCTTCGAACTTCGCCTTCGCGAGGTCACCACGGATGTTGATCTTGAGGATGTCCCCAAGGGGCGCGCCACGGTTCAGCGCACCGACCGCGAGGTCGTTGTAGCCCTTCAGTCCCTGGAGCAGCTTGTACTGCTTCTCGGGGGTGGCGTACGCATCGACCGCGTGGAACGCATTCTGCTGGAGGTACACTTCACGGAGGCCACGAGCGACTTCGAGGGTCAGCTGCTGCTCCTCGGGGAGGGCGTCGCTGCCGACGAGTTGCACGATGTCCTGGAGTTCCGCTTCCTTCTGCAGCACGTCCATGGCCCAGGCCCGGATCTTCGTGAAGTCCGCGGCGACGTTCTTCTCGTACCACGGCGCGAGGGCCTTGTCGTACAGGGAGTACGAGTCGAGCCAATTGATGGCCGGGAAGTGACGGCGCTGGGCAAGCTTCGCGTCGAGGGCCCAGACCACCTTCACGATGCGGAGGGTGTTCTGCGTGACCGGCTCCGAGAAGTCGCCACCGGGCGGGGACACGGCACCGATGACGGTGACGGAGCCCGTGGACCCGTTGAACGTGTTCACGCGACCGGCCCGCTCGTAGAACTCGGCGAGGCGCGCGGCGAGGTACGCAGGGTACCCTTCTTCACCGGGCATCTCTTCGAGACGGCTCGAGATCTCACGCATGGCTTCTGCCCAGCGGGAGGTGGAGTCGGCCATGAGGGACACGTCGTATCCCATGTCGCGGTAGTATTCCACAATGGTGATGCCCGTGTACACACTGGCTTCACGCGCCGCGACCGGCATGTTGGACGTGTTCGCGATGAGCACGGTCCGGTCCATGAGGGCGCCGCCCGTGTTCGGGTCCTCAAGGTGAGGGAACTCGTCGAGCACTTCCGTCATCTCATTGCCGCGCTCGCCGCAACCGATGTAGACGACGACCTGCGCGTTCGAGTACTTCGCAAGGGACTGCTGCGTGACCGTCTTGCCGGACCCGAAGGGACCGGGAATGGCTGCGGTGCCGCCCTTCGCGACCGGGAAGAGACCGTCGAGGATACGCATCCCCGTGACAAGGGGGATGTCCGGGCGGAGCTTCTCCTTGGACGGGCGCGGGACACGCACGGGCCACTTCTGGATCATGGTGACCTCGGTGCCGTCCTCGAGGACGGCGATGACGTCGTCCACCGTGAACTGGCCGGCCTTGATCGACTTGATCTTCGTGGCCTTGACCTTCGGCGCGACCATGACCTTGTGGAGGATGGTGGGGGTCTCCTGGACGGTGCCGAGGATGCTGCCACCCTGGACGGCGTCGCCGGCCTTCACGGTCGGCTTGAAGTCCCACTTCTTCTCGTGGTCGAGACCGGGCGCGAGCACACCACGCAGGATGAAGTCGCCCATCTGGTCCTTCAGGACCACGAGGGGGCGCTGGATCCCGTCGTAGATGCTCTTGAGGAGACCGGGTCCGAGTTCGACGGAAAGGGACGCGCCCGTTTCCGCCACGGGTTCCCCGGGCTTGACGCCGGCGGTGTCCTCGTAGACCTGGATGACCGTGTGGTCACCCGAGATCTCGATGACTTCGCCCATGAGCCGTTCGTGGCCCACGAACACGACGTCGTACATGCGCGCCATGAGGCCCTTCGCGGTCACGACGGGTCCGGCGACACGGTACACCTCGCCTGATGCCTCTCCCTTTTTGGATTGTTGAGCGGCCTTTTGTGCCATGTGAATTCACCTCGAGTAGATATTCAATCCTTGAACAGGTCGATCCCGATTGCGCGCTTCACCTGTTCGCGAAGCTCGCCACCGCCGCTCTCGCCCATCGAGACGACCACGGGGTCGAGGGATGCCTGGATCTTTCGACGCATCTGCGCGGACACGCCGCTCACGTCTTTTGCATTCACGATGAGGATGCCGTGGCCACCTTTCGTGAGCATGTCGTTCAGGCGGGGTTCGTATTCCTCGCCTTCGGCGCGGATGACGTCCCGGACGCCGGCCAGTTGGAATCCGAGGACGAAATCCTCGGAACCGATGACACCGATCTTCTTCGTCATGCCACGATCAGCTCCTTGATGACATCCTCGGGCAGGTCCGTTTCCTTGCCCGTGGCGATGATGCGGAGGTTGTCCACTTCACGCCGTTTTCGCAGGATGTAGTCGATGATGGGGAGAATGCTGAGGGGGTTGCGGTGACTGAAGTCATCGCTCTCCTCGATGAGGGTCTTGTCGAGCGCAAGCATCGCCGGGTTCAGGTTCCCGGTGTCGAGCCACTCGCGGACGCCCCCCTCCAATCGGCTTCCGATGGCGAGGTTTCCGATCTCGGTCATGAGCTCGTCGTTGCCTGCACGCACGATGCGCGCCGCGCGATCCGCCTTGACCTCGAGCCCGCCGGGGACCATGTACTGTTCGAACTCCGCAACGCCGGCCGCCCGAAGACGGAACAGGGTGCGGAGGTTCATGATGTCGACCTCGCGGCGGATGAAGTTGAGGAATGCGCGGTTCGCCCGCGAGTTCGCGGGGAGCGCGTCCACGAGCAGTCGGAAGTATTCCTGGTCGATGGCGGTCTCGATATCGACGAGGTTCCTCAGGGTCTTGCCTTTCGCCGCGGCGGCCGCGACCTTGCCGTATGGCGTATCAGCAAGGCTTGCCAGGACGTCGTCGAACTTCTCGCCGCGGATCACGGCATCGAACTTGGCCGGCGTGATCTCGCCTGCGGGGACGAGTGCATCCGTGATCTCCTCGTTGGATGCGCCGGAGAACTTCCCGCGGAGGATCGTCTTCACGTTGTAGACGTCATACCGCTGAAGGTAGAGACTCACCATCGTGCGGAGACTTCCCTCACAGTAGGAGAGGATCTCACGGTAGCGCGCGGCGAGCCCGTCACGGGTGGCACGCTCCACGAGACGGGACCCGGAATAGGTCGACGACAGGGCGTCAACCTCGTCCTTGTACCCGTTCTCCTGCAGGAAGCGGGCGATCTCGAACGAGTCGCGCGCAAGGAGTTTCGGCCACGTCTCAGGGGGGAGAAGGGACGCCTTCTTCGCCCGGACTCGCGCCGTGACGTATGCGTAGTTCGCCGTCCCCGTGGAACGCTTCTTCAATCGTGAAAGGAGGCTCGCCACAATGGTCACCCCGTTCAACCAAGGAGTCGCTTGGCGACGTCCCCGATCTCCTGCTTCCAAACGTCGTCCACGAGGTTCTCGTACCGCAGGTTCTCCGTCGTGAGTCCATCCGGGGACTGGACGATGACACCGCCAAGCCCGTCGAACGTGCCGGCGACTTCGAGTCCGAGGGACTCTGCCACGGCCTTGTCGCCGGGAGTGACCATGATGCGACCGCCGTCCACGTTGGCGCGGCTCACGAGGGCCGGGATGTGCTTCCTGCGCTCGGCCTCGGGCAACTTCGCCACGGACTGTTCGACTTCGCGACGAACCTTCGCGAGGAGTTCGCGTTCCGCGTTCAGGCGCAGTTTCTTCGCCTCAAGCTCCGCGGCCGCGACTTCGCGCTTGCGCAGAGCGTCTGAAGCGTCCACGAGTTCCTTCTCGCGCTTCGCCTTGATCGCGGCGGCTTCCGCCTGCGCGGCCTTCAGGATCTCATCGGCTTCCTTGCGAGCCTTCGAGATCGTCGCCTCGGCGTCCGCCTTGCCCTTGGCCGTGATGTTCTCAACGACGCGTTCAAGTCCCATTCTCGGTCACTCCGGATCTTCGTTGACTGCCCCCGGATCACCACACGGTTCCCCGGAGGGGGTGCGGGGGCGGTGGCCCCCGCGGATATGCGGGGCAGTGCCCCGCGGGTTCGTTCGGGTGTTCCGGCCTCAGAACGTCGGGATCTGCCCGATGAGCAGGAAAGCGACGACGAAACCGAAGATGACGATCGTCTCCGGAATGGCGACGAACAGGATGCCCTTACCGAGCATGGACGGGTCCTCGGCGACGGCACCGACGGCCGCGGCCGCGATGTCCTTCTGCGCGAGACCGGACGCGAGGCCGCTGAGGCCGATCGCGAGGCCGGCGCCGATGGTTGCGCCGAGGGCGAGGTCGCCCTTGCCCATCTCGGCCGCGGCAGCGGCGTCGACGGGGGTGGCCTGCGCCGCCGCGAAGGGGGCGACGAGCAGGATGATCGTGAGACTGGCGAGACCGATCGAAACGATGCGGGAAATCTTGCTCATTTTCGTATCCTCCAGGGTTTATCCAATGTGCTTACACTGACGTGTATTCGCGTTCGCGGCCGAATGGTTTGAAGGGTCGGCCGCCTCCCTTGTAGAACTTCGTGAAGAATTCCACGTAGTTCAACCTGATCGCCTGGATGCCCGAGGAGAGCAATCCAAGCCCGAAGACGAGCATCTGCGTGATGATCACGAGAAGCCCGCCAACTACGATGAGTAGGATTCCGCCTTCCATCACCATGCCCACGAGGAACAGGCTGTTGAAGGCGATGGCCATGGCGCCCTTGGCCACGGCGACACCCGCCAACCGGGTGTACGAGAGCATGTTCGAGAACAGCGCCGGGATCTCGAGGATCGCGAGGGCGCCTTCCGTGGACACCAGGATGGCGAATCCGACCCCGAGAAGGACCCCCACCAGGATGCCGAGGCCGCCGATCGAGGCGATCATGGGTTCAAGACCATTCCAGATGGGCTCCGCGATGCGGTGCGAGATGCCCGCCGTCTGGCTCAGGATGACGAACGTGAACCCGGCAAGGAACAGGAGCCAGCCGAATTTGGCGGCTGCATGCGCCTTGGAGTGGTGCAGTTCGTTCCGGATGCCGAACAGGAGCCCGAGTCCAAGATGGACGACCGACACGAGGATGGAGATGACCAGGAGGTCAGGGACGTCCCCGAGCTTCGAGAACGTGTACCAGTGGTGTCCGGCCACATCGAGGGACGCGCTGCTGCCTGCGAAGAGGCAGGCCCACGTGGTCTCCTTGTGGTGGTCCTGGAACCAGGAGCACGTCTGTTGCGCCGCCGGGAGGGCCGCGAGCTCGGCCTTGCCGGTTTCGTCCAGGTGGGCTTCGAACGCGATGCCGAAGGCGTCATGGAACACGACCCCTCCGAACACCGATGCCACGATACCCGCCGTCAGGATGCCCATGCCGAGGCCTTTCGCATCCGGGATGTGCTTCATCTTCGAGAGGAGCCCCCAGCCCACGAGCATCATGAGGATGCCGTAGCCGAGGTCGCCGATCATGAAGCCGAAGAACAGCGGGAAGGTGAATGCGAGGACCGTGGTGGGATCGATCTCGTCCCAGCGCGGCGTCGAGAACAGGTGGGTGAAGTACTGGAAGGGCTGGATGCCTTTCCCGTGGGAGAGCTTCGTGGGAGGCTCATCCGCCTGTTCCGCCGTGAGGTCGGGTGTGGAGTGCTCGCCATGGGTCGGGGATTCCGCATGGCTTGCGCGGTGATCGTTCGCAGCCTCGATCACTTCGAGGTGGGCCGCATCACCGGTGGCCGCGGTGAGGGCATGCCGCACCCGGTCCACATCGGTCGCGGGGACCCACGCATCGATGACGAACGCATTCTCGGTGGTCGCGAAGCCGAGGGGCGCTTCCGCCTTCTCGACCTCGATCGAGAGGTGCTCTTCCGCGGCAAGGAGGAAATCCCCGTACTTGCCGCCGAGCGTCTCGAGCTTGGCGTCCGCCTGGAGCTTCTCGTTCTCGAGGGCGGCGCGGTCGCTCGCAATCGCGCGGAGGCGATCTGCGGGGCGGCCGCGTCCTTCGGGGACGGGGGTCTCGCGGAAACCGATCTTGAAAAGGGATTCGAGGACGGCGTCCTTCTTCTCCACGGGCACGAAGAGGGCAAAGGTGCCCTTCGGCGTGGTGAAGAGGTCGTGCTCGATACCGAGGCCGTTCACGGTCGCGGCGACGTCGCCGGCCGCGGAGCCGGTGAACACGGCGACGGTCTCGTAGCCCGTGTAGTCCTCAAGGGAAAGGGGGAGTTCGGCGATGGGGAGAAGCTGGTTCTCCTCCTCGCGAAGGGCATCAAGGCGCGCGCGGGACCGGTCCGCCTTCGTCGTGACGTCGCCCACCTGCGTCTCGTAGTCGGCCAGGGCCTGATCGACGCGGGATTCAACCTCGGCAATGGAGAACGCCTTCGACGGGCGGGAGCCTTCAAGGCCGAAGTTCCGGAGAAGGCCGCGCACGCGGACGAGGCGCTCGGACGCCTTCGAGGATTCCTCGAGGGGTCGGCCGATCGAGAAGTCCGGCAGGGTCGCATCCACGTATTCCGTGATGTCGGCGACCTTCAGATTGTGGAGCGTTTCGATCGTGGCACGCATCTGGTCGCGTGAGGACACGATCAGGATGCGACTCATCGGCTCGGGCTTGATCATGGGGGGTTCACCGGGTCCGGATCAGTCGCCTTTCGACGCGGTCGCCTTGAACTTCTCGACGAGCGTGTTCACGGCCACATCGAATTCCTTGCCCTTGCCGCGGGCATCGATCTTGTCCGCTTCGACCTTGCCCGTTTTGAGGGTCGCCTGGCGGTCAAGGGAAACGGCCTTGCGGGCCTCGACGAGGCCGGCTGCGTAGGCGGCTTCCGCGTCCTCGCGGGCCTGCACCACAATGGCTTCAGCCTGGGCGCGCGCGTCGCGGACAATGGCCAGTGCCTGCTCCTTGGCGCGGTCGCGCTCTGAGCGGACCGTCGACTCCGCGTCCTTGATCTTGTTGAGGGTTTCAGCCTTGCCGATCAATGCGACCCGCTCCTGGGGATTGACGCGGCAATAGAAGGGTTGTATATAGGCATTTGTACCGGCTGATTTCGTCGGCGGGACCCCGGGTTTGTCTCAGCCGCCCCATGGACCATACCGTGACCACGAGCCCGATCGCCATCGGATGACGCGCGAGAACCCCGAACCGCAAACGCCGCCCTCGGGCCATCGGAAGCCGAACCCGGCCTGTCCTTGGAGGGTGGTACCGTTGATGTAGCAAAGCTCGGTGTCCCCCTTCGGTGCATGGCAGCCTTTATCACGTCGCATGGTGTCCATGAACATCCTTGGGGCGGCTCAGCACCGCCCATGGGAGGTTGAATCAGATGCGAAAAGCCCACATAGTGCTAATCCTAACGATGGCCGCAGTACTCATCGCGCCATCCGCCATGGCCGTTCACTTCACCGTCACCCGTGCCGATCGGGATGCCCGGGATCTGGGAGGACCCGGCGCCCTCTGGCACGGCATGTCCCGGTGGAACGATGACGGAAGCGACGTCATGCCGGCCGGCGCCGTCGGCGGTGGCCTCGACGAGCGCCTCCACGTCATCGGCGGAACCCCCGGCGACGGCAACACCCTCGTCTTCGACAGCCGCTATCTCCCGATGGCCGGCGTCCTCGGCGCCCCCACCGATGAGTTCACCGGACTCGTCTCCGAAGGCAACCGCATCATGCCGGGCCTCGGATCGTTCTTCGCCTGGTACGGCATCTGGAACGACCTCACGGGCGACGGCATCATCGACGACTACAAGGCCGACGATTTCGCGAACACGGCCCGCGACGAGTTCTTCTGGCATGGCATCGCCGACGGAAACGAAGGCCTCAACATGCTGGCCTGGGCATACCCGTCCAACCCGGACGTCGGTTGCAGCACCCCGGTTGCGCCGATCAACACCTGCCGTGACGTCGACTCTTTCGCCGAGCCGAACGCCGGCCTGCGCACCCTCGGCGCCCTCGAGAACCCCGGCCGCTCGCGAGCCGACTTCGCGTTCGCCGACCGGACGAACGTCGAGAGCGACGAACTGTGGCTCGCCGGGAACGGCTTCATGACCACGTTCATCGACGATGGCCTCATCATGACCACCACGGTCATGAGCATCGCCAACGCGCAACCCCTCGCGGGGAGCGCGGCGGGCTTCGACCTCGACCCCGCGAACCCGGCCCCCGACATGCTCCGTGACATCGACTCCTTCGAGTCGGTGAGCCCGGAACTCGAAGCGCTCTACCTGAGCGCGGTGGCCCCCGCCCGCGGCGCATACCTCGGAACGTTGGCCACGGTGTACCCCATCGCCGGCAACGGTGAAGCGGCAACCCACTTCTACCGCGGCCCCGTGGACGACCTCTATTCCCCCGGCCAGGCCTTCGACGGCCAGACGTGCGCCACGTGCGACTTCGCGACGGGATGGTCTCCGTTCCTCGACATGCAGGCAGACATCGTCATCCCGGTCAGCAAGGTGTGGTATCCGGCGACTCCGGCAGGCCCCGCGAACAGCGCCGGCATCTGGGGTTTCCAGGGAACCGGCGTCAGCCCGACGACCGCCGAGGGTGAGGACCGCACCGCAATCGGTGGCCTCCTCATCGCCGCCACGAACACGGGCTACTTCTACGACGCGAACGGCGATGGATTCGTCGGAAACGCGTGCCGCTACGAAGAGGGTTACAGTGGCTCCGGCCCCTGCAGCCAGCCGTACCGCTGGGGTGCGACCGACGACCCGAACACCTATGCGCAGACCCACGACGACGGTTCCGTGAACGAGGAGTTCATCGCCGACTGCAGCGTCGCAACGCCGCCGATCCGCGTCACCGTGTCCCCGGTCGGCTCCGACTGGGCCGCAGGCACCCTGTTCGTTCCGTTCTACAACCAGGTCCTCGGCAACTACGCCGTGGACGGGGACATCATGCCCGCGTACCCCCTGACCGGAACCGAGGCTGCGAGCCTCCGCATGGAACCCGCTGCGTGCGATGGCCAGACGTCGCCGTCGTACACGAAGGATGCGGTCTTCCTCCCCGGCGGAACGCAGCTCCACGCGATCCAGGTGAGCGTCACCGTGCACTTCCGTGCGTACACGGACGCGAGCCGCGGCATCTCGATCGCGCCCGCCGACATCACGGATGTCGACATGATCGTGCCGGCCAGCCTCTGAATCATCAGAACCGCCGGATCCACGACCGACCCTGCCAACCTGGCGGGGTCGGTCGTCCTTTCTTTTTTTCCAATTCTCGGCGGCAGGCTGCATCGTGCCGATACCGGCTCGGTTTCGCGACAACCTTGACATAGCCTTTATGATGTCATTGGCAAGTCATCACGTGGCAGTGCACGCTGCCCAAGAGACGGCGGCCTCGTGGCCGCCTTCGAATCGGGGAGGTACCCATATGAAAATCACACACATGGCCTTGGCATTGGCCGCGGTCGCGATGCTCGTCGCGCCCACGGCAATGGCCGGACACTACACATTGGTGCGCGCAGACCGGGATGCCGGCGGCGCGCTCGGATTCATGGCAAGCGTCAGCGAATGGAACGATGATGGCTCCGACTCGATGCCGTCCGGCGCCGTGGGCGCGGGCTTGTCAGAGCGCCTCACGGTGCCCTCCGGCACCCCCGGCGATGGCGCGAGCATCGTCCTCGACAGCCGCTACGTGCATGCAGGCGTGAACTCGAACTTCGACCCCAACTTCTACGGACGCGCCGTGTTTGGTGACGCCCCCCGCATCTACCCGGGCATCGGGTCGTTCATGGCGTGGTACGGGGTCTGGAACGACCTCGACAACGACGGGGTCATCGACGAGTACCAGCGGAACCTCGCAAATCCTGCGGACGAATTCAGCTGGCACGGCGCGGCCAACGGCAACCAAGGCATCAACATGCTCAGCTGGATGCACCCGTCCAACTCGGACGTGAGCTGCCGCCCGCCCGTGGCGCCGGTGAACGCTTGCCGCGACGACCTCAATGACGAGCCGCCGCAGGCCGGCCTCCACACCCTCGGCGCCCTCGACGACCCGGCCTCCCAGACCCCGGATTTCGCCTACACGGACCGCACGAACGGCGAGGCTCCGGGCGATGAGGCGTGGCTCAGCGGCAACGGCTGGATGAGCGCGTTCACCGACGAATCATTCGTCATGACGACGTGGGTCCTCACGTCCGCCAACCCGAACGCGGCCGCCGGCAGCGCCACCCGCTACGACATCGACCCGGCGAACCCGGGCAACGACCAATTGCGCGACATCGACCGCTACGAGTCGTTGAGCGCAGAGGTGGAAGCGCTCTATCTCGCAGCCGCCCCCGCGGGGCGGGCCGCATGGACCATTCTCGGACAGACCGTCCTCGAACCCGTCCAGCGGAACATCAGCGAGTTGGACGATGCAGATGAGATCACCGGCCCCGTGGACGACCTGATTTTCCCGGGACGCGCGTTCGACGGCCAGACCTGCGCCGTCTGCAACTTCCTCGAGGGCTGGGCACCATTCCTCGACCTCCAGACCGACGTCGTGCGACCCCTGCCCAACGTCGTCCTTCCCGATGGGACGAACGTGGGCCCGTGGGGCTTCCAGGGGCAGGGATTCAGTCCGTTTACGGCAGAAGGGGGCGACCGCAGTGCGGTGCCCGGGTTCCTGATCGGCATCGCGCAACTCGGCTGGTTCTTCGACGCGAACGGCGACGGCTGGATCGGCGAAGGCTGCCCCAACGAGAAGAACCGGACGGGCGCGTGCGAGAATCCCTACGAGGACGGCTCGCAGGACGACCCCAACAACTATGGCGCCTACATGGACCAGAACCCCGAGACGCCGAACACCGAGTTCATTCCGAACTGCCGCCCCGCGGCTTCGAGCATCTTCTACTACGAGCCCGTGGACACGATCTGGCCGCCCGGCACCCTCCTCGCTCGGCAGTTCAACCACATCGGCGGAACCGTTGCAAGCGGTGACGGCGCACCGTACGAACTGCTGACGGGAACGACGAAGGTCGGCCTGCGCCCGGACACGAACGCGTGCACGGGAGCGGAACCGAACGCGTACACGAACGACGCGATCATCCTCCCGACGGGAACGCTCACCTTCGCCATCCGGGCGAGTGTGACGGCGAACTTCCCCGCGTTCAAGGATGCGTCGCGCGGGATCGACCTGCCGGCGTACACGATCACGGATGTCGACGTGATCGTGCCGCCGACGCTCTGATACCAACATTGAGCCGGCGGGCGCCGCGGGCGTCCGCCGGCGATCATGTCAAACGATCGCGCTGCGCGATCGTTCCAAGTCAACCACCAAGTTGCCTAAGGGCATGCTCTGTACGGCTGCAATCTGAACCATGTTCGAACGACTCCAGCGCTCTCGAATCTGCCATGACGCCGGGTGCAATGATGAATAGCGATTCCACGGGAGGGTATGGGTCGATGATTCCCGCCTGGGAACGATACACATCGTCCCAGTATTGCACGAAATCCACAAATCTGCGAATGTCCTGGACTGTTTGCAAGGATGCCAGTTCCATTCGCCATTGCGGCAACGCCTCGAACATCTCAGGACCGCCCTCGCCTCGCTCCACGGCATCCAACATTGCGGTCACCCGTATCGACGCCACGAGGGTTTGAAACGCGCCGCGCGAATAGTTCGCCAAATATGGTTCTACTCGTTCAACATCGTCCTTTGCCGCGCCCCACCAATAGGCCAAGGGATTGTCGTCCGCGGGTTTTCTGAGCATGAGCCAATCGTCCACAAAGTTCCTGAGTCGTTGGAGGCACGCGTCAGACAGGGGCATGTCGATCGGCTGCGCGATTCCCGTTGCTGCCATGACGCGCCCCTCCAACAACGCAGCGTACACCTCCCCGTAACGGCCCCCTTCGTACGCTTTCAAGGCTCGCAGGATTGATGTTTCAACTAGCATATTTGCGGATTCTGAAAGAGCCACCATGGTTTCCCGCAGGTACTCGGCAGTTGCGTTCTCCAGATTTCGTCCGTGATGGGAGCGCCAGGCAATCTCGGAGCCAGTTAGCCATTGTTGCCGTGCAATGTCCCACTCACCCCGCGAAATCAACGTCGTTGCAGCATCCAGATAGGACTCGGCCTCAGCCGATTGGCTCCGGTTCACAGGATCCCGTAGCAGGAGCCTGCTTTCGTTCACCCCCCCCTGAATGCTCATGAAATACTGGTCCGCGAGCCATCCGAATGGCAGTTCCGGCGGGGGAAAAGCAGGACCACCCGGGGCGGTTTCCACTGATGATTGAACTTGACTGGAGAGGCCGAAGGTCCCGACTCCAACGGCCAGGAGCCCCGCAACGATGATCATGGCGCGCATCATGTCAATCAGGATCCCTACGGAGGCGTCGCCAAGCGCACGTTCACCTTGTGAGATGATTCCACCCAGACGTAACCCCGGAATTGGGGCCCGCCCGATTCGTACAACCAAATTGCCGCTCTTATGGCCCCGTAGAATTGGATATCGCGGGTTTCCCCGTAGGGCCAATTGAAGTTCTGAAGAATGTCGACCGAGCCGGTGTTGGGATCATCAAATGTTGATTTCCATACAAGGACGTCCTTATATCTGCCGTCCACCTGCCATAATCCGGCCTCGTAAGCCGGCCAATGTGATTCCGATGACAAATACTTCAGCCCAGTGCCCACGGCCCAGCCGTACGTGGGAATGGTTGCGATGAAATCAGCGAGAAAACCTGCTGCGACCCGCCCCTTTTGATCCGCGCCCCCGGGCGCGTCCAACCGAGAAGGGTTGGCCCCACTGGTTTGCCAATTGTAGGCCCGGTTTTCGTCACTTCGCCATATTCCAACCTCGGGGCGTGAAATCGCCGCATTACCCAAAAGGGGATTGGAAGCACAATACGCCACAAAATCTTGGGCGTCAAATGCAACGACCAGCGTGTAGATTTGCGTTGGATACGTTAGGGAACGGCCATAAACGCTGAATGCCAATTTATGCGTCGTGTGGTATTCCGCACTCTCCTCCCAATTTACGCCGTTGAACGCGCGCGGTTTCATCTCCACCCTTTTCATCGCTTTGATCAATGGCCCATCGCGGCTGTCCTGGCGAGTCAACTGCCACTCGTCAGGCCATGTCCGGGCCCAAGCACCCAATTTTTCGCAGTACGAGAACTGTTGCGAAAGTTGGATCTCCTCTTCCAAACCCCCGCCTGGCATCCCGCGGAGATTCATCTCGCCAATGCTCTTGGGCCTTTCCACACCCTCTCCACCCTGGCGCTTTACTGCAAGGGGGTACTCCAACGATGCAGATCCATTCGAAACGCGGAACCGATAATCCCCCTCAATTGTGAGATCCACATTCGGGATTTGCCCTCGCAATTCGCCAAGGATCGTTTCGCCTAGAATTCGGACCTCGGTAACGACCCCTTGAGCCTCTTGCAAGTTCGGGTAAATGATCAGGACCGTGTCCCCCCAAGTCATGTTGGCAAATTCGACCAGCGTATTTGCCGAACTTACGCCGCGGTCGTAGACGGGGGTTAATCGCGCCTCATACACGACCACGGTATCCCCCAACGAATCCACCAACGCATCAACAAGGTCAGGAGCGGGAGTTTGTGCCTCCGACAGGGAGGGGGGCCATCAGAATGGCAAAGACCAAAGGGTATGCCATTGAGTTTGACTTGACCATGTCAATCGTAATGGGCTAATATATTAAAGAATTGTGTAAAAATTAATGATACATGCGTATGCAAATGGTCATATTTGTCATGCACTTCGCTAAAAAAAATCCCGCCATCACGATACGTCGATTTTTAGAAGGGGCCATTCGTTGCCAAGGCAGATGGCCGACCCCGCGCCGCGCGAATCGCAGGATGAATCGCGCGCGAAAAACGACGAATCCACGCAAGCCACCGAAGAGAAGTGGCTCAAGTTCTGGGAAGAGGAAGGCATCTACCGCTTCGACCCCGCAAGCGGCAAGCCCGTATTCAGCATCGACACGCCGCCGCCCACGGTGAGCGGCAAGATGCACATCGGGCACGCCTACTCGTACAACCAGATGGATTTCGTGGCCCGCTACAAGCGCATGCGCGGGTACAACATGTTCTACCCGTTCGGGTTCGATGACAACGGCCTCCCCACGGAACGCTACACGGAGCGCCAACTCGGCGTGAAGCTCGCGGACGTGGGTCGCCAGGAGTTCATCCGCCTCTGCCTTGAGGAAACGAAGAAGGCCGAGGCCAAGATGGAATCCAGCTGGCGCCGCATCGGCACGAGCTGCGACTGGAACCTCGTGTACCGCACCATCGACCCGCATGCCGTGCGCACGAGCCAGGCCTCATTCGTCGACCTCTTCGAGAAGGAACGGGCCTACCGCGCGGAACGCCCGTCCATCTGGTGCCCCGAATGCGCAACGGCCATTGCGCAGGTCGAGGGCGAGGACAAGGAGCTCCCGAGCACGTTCAACGACATCACGTTCGACCTCACGGGTCCCTCGGAGACGGGCCACCTGATCGTGCGGGAAACCGATGACGAAGGCATCGAATCGATCTCGTACAACCAGGGCGCAGAAGGCCGGATCGTGATCTCGACGACACGCCCCGAACTCATCGGATCGTGCGTCGCCATCATGCGCCACCCCACGGACGAACGCACCGCGCACCTTGAAGGGCGCAGGGTGCGGGTGCCCCTCTTCGGCCACGAGGTCCCGGTCATCTCCTCGGACAAGGTGGACAAGGAGAAGGGGACCGGCGTCGTCATGTGCTGCACATTCGGTGACCAGACGGACATCGAGTGGTGGCAGGAGAACAACCTCCCGCTCCGCATCTCGATCGATGAGCACGGGAAGATGACGGACCTTGCCGGGAGCTACAAGGACATGGGAACGGAGCACGCGCGCGCCGCCATCGTGCGTGACCTCGAAGGCGAGGGACGCCTCCTCCACCAGAAGCCCATCAAGCACGTGGTCAACGTCCACGAACGATGCGGCACGCCCATTGAATTCCTCGTCACGAAGCAATGGTTCGTCAGCTACCTCGACCTCCGCGAGGAATTCCTCGCCAAGGGGAACGAGGTCCGCTGGCACCCCGAGTACATGAAGGTCCGGTACGACAACTGGGTGAAGGGCCTGAAGTGGGACTGGTGCATCTCGCGCCAACGCTACTTCGGCGTGCCGTTCCCGGTGTGGTACTGCGGCGACTGCGGCCATGCGATTGTCGCCACCAAGGAGGACCTCCCGGTGGACCCGACCGTGGACCCGGCCCCAGGCGGCGGGAAATGCCCCGGCTGCGACAGCACGAACGTGTCCGGCGAAACGGACGTGATGGACACGTGGGCCACCTCATCGCTCACGCCGCAGATCGCCCTCGACTGGGTGGACGGCAGCCCCACGTTCAACAAGATCTTCCCCATGAGCCTGCGCCCGCAGGCCCACGAGATCATCAGCTTCTGGGCGTTCAACACCATTGTCAAGGCGCACTTCCACCATGGGAAGATCCCCTGGCAGGACATCATGATCAGCGGCTTCGTGAAGCTCGGGAAAGGAAAGAAGATGAGCAAGAGCAAGGGCGACATCGTGGAGCCCCTCGACGTCATCGCCGAGCACAGTGGGGACGCCCTCCGCTACTGGAGCGCCACGGGTGCGAACCTGGGTGAGGACATCATCTGGAATCCGAAGGACCTGACCCGGGCCCAGCGGCTCATGACGAAGATCAAGAACCTCGAAGGCTTCGTGGCGAAGGCCCTCGACGGAAAGGAACCGGTGCGGCCGGCAAGCCTCGATGACGTGGACACGTGGATCCTCACCGAGTACTCCAACATGGTCGCGCGCGTGACGACCGCCTGGGAGAACTACGATTACACGAAGGCCGTGAAGGATGTCGAGAACTTCTTCTGGCACACCCTTGCCGACCACTACATCGAGCTGGTGAAGCACCGGCTGTATGGCACCACGGACGACCCGAGCGCGGACGCGGCGCGATGGACACTGTACACGGTCGGTCTCGGGACGTTGAAACTGTTCGCGCCCGTCATGGTGTTCAGCACGGAGGACGTGTACCAGGAGCACTTCCGCGCCCATGATGGCGCAAAGAGCGTGCACACGTCGGCATGGCCGGAACCGGTCCTTGAGGACAAGCAGGGGCACGCCGCGGGTGAACTCGTGAAGGACGTCGTCGCCGCGGTTCGTGCATGGAAGGGCGAGAACCGCATCATGCTCTCGAAGCCCCTTGGCGTCATCGAGGTCGTCGCCTCCGAGAGCAGCAGGATGGCTCTTGAGCGAAACATTCGGGACATCACGGGGACGCTGAAGGCGGAGAGCATCCGCTTCATCGAGCGCGGCGAGATCGAGGAGAAGCCGGTGGCGGTGGACCCGGTGTTCTCGATTGTCGGGCCCAAATACCGGGCGCAGGCAAAGCTCGTGAACGCAGCCATCAAGAACCTGGATGCCGCAACCACGAAACCGGGTGGCCTCACCCTCCAGCTGGAGGACGGCAGCAGCGTCGATGTGGCCGCGGACGAGTACATCATCCGCACGGAGCCCATGGTCCATGGCCACAAGGTGAGCGCGGTCGTGGTTGGCGACGTCACGCTCCTCCTGGAGCCGCCGGCGGAGTGAGGCGGGTCGGACCGGCCCGGGGAACGCGCGGCGGGAGCGCCGTGGTCGCCGGGCCGGGCCGTCAGGAACACGGACCCATCAAGGCACGGGTCGCCACCTTGAGAGGCGTGGCGCGTCGGCGGTCAGGGGCCCTCGGTTCGACGGGGCCTTCCGGACCCCACGCCGCGTGCCGGATTCCTGAGGCTGCCCCGCCGGGCATTCCCCCCCGTGCCTCAAAGGAAAACAATAAGGCCTTCCCGAGCGCAAATCGGAGGGATGACCGACCGCCAGCCCGTGGACGACGATGACGCGTACTACGAATACAGCTGGGGCGAGCCCCCCGCGCGCAGCTTTGCGCGACGTGCGCTCGCGAGTGCAGGCCGCGGCACGAAACGCCGCCTCGCGCTCCAAGTCGATGTCGGGGCCGACCATGACCTCGGCGTGTCCCGCTGAGACACGCGGACGCCTCGGCAATGAGTCAAGGGATCGGAAAGAGAGGCGACTCAGCGCACGCTCCATGTCCCGCCGGCAAAGTCGGGGGCCCGGATCGGGCAGTATGCGCCTTCACGCAATGTACGGGGACGCGTCCGGGTCGAACCCCTTCACGATCTCGTACGGAACGTCCTGCCGAGGCGCGAAGCCCACCTCCGGGAACACGAGATCCCGGAAGAACGCGGGAGTCGACGCCCCCTCCACGCCCGCCATTGCCGCTGCGATCCGGGTCGACGGATGGTCGCGGCCCAGGAAGCGCTCGCTGATCTCGAAGGCGAGGGGCCGCACCTCGTCCTCGCGAAGGTACCCGATTGTATGCAGATACTCGTGAAGGAGCACGTGGAACGCGTACGCGTTCAATGACTCCGGTTGATTCGCGTTCACGTACGCAAGCACGTCCCGGTTCAGGACGATGGCATTCGACCCGACGACGAAGTAGCCGCCCATGAACCCCTGCGGGGAGAGGCCGAGGTGGCCGAGGGCGAGCATCATGCCCGCCCGGGATTTCTTGGTATGCTGGTCCACGACCCGTTTCACGATGCGGAAAAGGGCCGTGTAGTCGCGTGCGGTGTCCACTTCGGACGCGGTCGGGGAAGCGGGCGCTTGTGGCACGAGTGGGATGAGGTCGGCATCGGGGATAAGGGGGGCACTACGAGGTTGAGGAGTGATGGAGGGGCCGGTAGGGAGGTACCGGCCCTGCGCAGGCGGGGCCGGTAGGGAGGTACCGGCCCTGCGCAGGCGGGGCCGGTAGGGAGGTACCGGCCCAAGCGGGTTGAACGGTGTCCGTTCCTGACCCCAGCCACCCACTGCCCCCTCCAGTCCAACACATGTGAACCCCCGCCAGCCGGTACCTCCCTACCGGCCCCGGCGGTTTCCAGCCGGTAGGGAGGTACCGGCCCCAGCCCGCCACTCCCGACGTCACGCAACCTCCGGATGAATCTCAAACCCTCCAAGCCCCTCCACCCACC
>JBFILE010000011.1:0-24453 GCA_041599855.1 Thermoplasmatota archaeon | reverse complement strand
TCACGAAGGCCGCCGCGGCTGCGGTCCGGCGCACCTTCGAGGCGCGCGCCCTGGAATCCGCGGCAGCCATCGTCACCGTGAGCCCCCTCATCCGCGACGGGTACCTCGCGCCGTACCGGGAGAAGGTCGTCGTGATCCCGCCCGGTGTGGATGCGAGGTTCCTGGAGGAGGCGCGTGTCCGGGATCCCGCGGGCGCGCCACGGTTCACGTTCATCGGCAGCCTTTCGCGCAGCTACCGGTGGAAGGGATTCCACGTCCTGTACGATGCCGTCCGCATGGCCCACGAACGGGTCCCCGACCTGCGCGTGGACGTTGTGGGCGGCGGGGACCTGGCAGCCTCGTGGGAGGCGCGGGCCCGAGGGGATGGGGTGGATCAGGCGTTCACGTTCCACGGGCGAGTCGCGGATCCGGACCTCCCGGCCATCGTCGCCCGCGGGACCGCGTTGGTGCTCCCCTCCGTGACGGCGGCTGAAGCCTTCGGCATGGTGCTCCTCGAAGCGCACGCGACCGGGGCCGCCGTGATCGCAAGCGACGTGGGCGGGGTCGCCGGCTACGTCCGACACGGGGAGAACGGCCTGCTCGTCCCGCCAGGGGATGCGGGGGCGCTTGCGGAGGCGCTCGTGCTCCTTGCGTCGGAGCCGGAGCGTGCGCGGGCCATGGGTGCGGCGGGGCACGCGCAGGTGCGGCGGGACCATGATTGGGATGGAGTGGTGGGCGCCTGGGAGCGGGTGCTCGGGGCGGTGTGCGGTGAGGCTCCTGCGCCGGTGGCGGAGGTTGAGGTTGACGGGTAGCCAAGCGGCCATCTGAGTACCGCTTTCGTGATCAATCGTCTCTGTGCTCTCCGTGCCTCGGTGCCCTCTGTGGGAAATGGACTGGCCCTGTCGGCAAACCATCGAGAGCACAGTCAACGCCATTCAACCGGGAGATGGGGGCCTCATGGCTGGCGACTGTTGGCAGCACCCAGCAGTTGCCTTTCTTCGCCCCCAATTTCACACAGGGGTCACAGAGCCACAGAGAGCACAGAGACACGGTTCTGGAAACGACGAGGACAAGGCTGATTGTGGCCGATGATGAGAGAATGACCTTGTTGTCCAACAATCTCCGTGCCCTCCGTGCCTCCGTGTTGAATCGACTGGCCCACCAGCCAAACCAGAAGCGGGAATCCACGCCCATCGAATCGCCCAAAAAATAAACAGCCTACAACAGCGCAACACCTCGAAGTTCGAACAACCGCAACACCATGTCCTCATAATCCCGCGGCACCCGCCCGAACCCCCGGAACAACTTCGACGCCTCCCGCAATCCGAGGCTGTTCGCCCCTTCCGCTCCCGCACTCAGGAGCAACACGAGCCCCAGCGCCGACACCCGCGCACTGGGCCGCGCCACAAGGGGATTCAGCATCCCGCGCTTCCCCTTGCGCCGCATGCCGAGGACCTGCGCCATGTAGTACGCCCGCTCAACAGCATGGGACCCGGCGTTCGCAGCATATTCCACGGGATGCCGGTACCCCATGAGTCGGAGCGTGCGGCCGTACTCCTCGATGAGGAGGCGCCGCGCCGCATCCCAGAGGTCGTTGGGATCCACTTCGAGCGCCCGGGACGGTTCCAGCTTGTAAACGGTGGCCCACCCCGTCCACGCCTGCCGGGATTCGTTGGGTTCGAGGAGGCGGTAGCGGCGGGCGCGTTCCCGGTAGCTCCAATGGTAATGCCCGGATGTGACGAGGCGGGCGTCCTGGGCGGCAAGTAGCGCTTTCGCCGCCTGCACGTGGAGCTTGCGACCATTCTCCTTCGGACCTGTTTCGCCCGTGACTTCAAGAAGCCCGGCGGCGCGGTTCGCAAGAAGCCGGAGCGCTTCCTCCGGGGGAAGGTCCACGGGCCGATGATCCGGGATGCGTTGAAGGACGTTCGTGTCCCCCCATACGACGCGTCCACTTTGCCGCGTGTCATACCAGAAGATCTTGGCATCGACGCGCCGCAGCCGCGCGCTCGCGATGGGATGCACGTCCACATGGAGGCCGATGTCCCGCGTGGCCCGTTCCTCGATCTTGCGGTACAGGGCGCTTCCGCCGGGGCGGCTCCGGATGGCGACGAAGTCGTAGTCGTTCACGGGTTCGCCGTCGATGACGGTGCCTTCACCGCGGGCGAATCCCCCGGTGAGGGCGAGGGCGATGAGGCGCGGGTCGAGCTGGCGCACGATGCGGGCGACATGGCTCACATCCTGGGCGATGCGCGCGCGCACCTCCGGCGTGTCCCTTGTTGTGAACGGGAAATCCACCTTGACCGGCGTCGCCGCGGGCTCGTCCGCGTTGGCACCTTCGCCGCGGGTCCACTTCATGACGCCTCCGCCTCCTTGGCGCGTGCCTTCCTCCGGCGCGTGGCCCGGGTGGCGCGACGGACGAGTCCGCGGAGGCTCCACGCGCCGCCGAGGCAGGCGACCCCGAGCCACCCGAGGGCGAGTCCTTCGAGCCCCGTGTGGGTGATGAGGTACGGGGCGATTGCGATGGCGAGGATGGCAAGCCCCGCGGGAAGGATCGCCAATTCCACGAGGCGGTCCTCCACCCGGAGGAGGGTCACGTACACGTTCGTGATCGCCACCGCGAAGGCACTTGGCGCAAGGATCACGAGCACGGGGTACGCGGCCTCGTACCCGGGGCCGAAGAGGCCGAGGGCGAACCGGCCCATGATCAGCATGCCTGCAACGAGGGGGAACAGGACGAGGGCGTGCTGCCGCGCCGCCTTCTCCAGCACGTCCCGGACGCCCCGCCCGCTGGAGAGTTCCGCGAACGCGGATTGGGCGATGGCCTTCGAGAACAGGAACGCGAGGGAGGCAAGGGTCCATGCCACGTAGAAGCGGGCATTCGCTTCCGCGCCGGCGAACTCGAGGACGAGGACCGGGAGGAGCAGGATGGCGAGGAATTCACCGATGGCGACGACGGCGTTCACGGCAGCGAAGCGGGCGAACGGCTCGGGGTCCGCGACTTCCGCGCGCTCCCGATGGCGGGCCATGAGCCTCGGCGTCCAGGCACCGATGACGAGGCTTGCCCCCACGGCCACGGCCCACGCGAGGGGGATGCCGAACAGCGGCGCGAAGGGGGCGATGAGCAGGGGGGCCACGATGCGGGTGCCGTTGAACACGCTGTTGCGGAAGAAGGTGAGGCGGGCCTCCCGCTCGGCCACGAAGAACGCGTCCAGCACCCACGCGAGGGAGAGGGTGGTGGCGCCGAATGCGAATGTGAGCGTGCCGTTCAGGGTGGAGAGGGGTGCGAGGGAACCGAAGGCGCGGGAGGCGACGGCGCTCACGCCGAGGGCAAGGAGGAAGGCGCCGCCACCGGACACGGTGAGGGCACGGAGGAGGAGGCGGCGGCGGCCGGCGGCGCCAAGGAGGGGCACGAAGCGGATGAGTGCGGCATCGAAGCCGAACTTGGAGATGAGGGCGACAAGGGTCATCGCGGAGATGACGCCGGCACCGAAGCCCACGGAGGCGGGCTGGAAGAGGCGCGCGGCAAGCCACCAGAACCCGAAGCCCAGGAGGGCTCCTGTCGCGCCATTCAACATGAGGTACGTGCCGTTCCGGTACAGCGGGTCCGAAAGGTGGCGGCGGGCGAGGCCGATCAGGCCGGGCAATGACCACGGGTCGCCCGGCGCGTGACCCCCATGCGGAGGCGATGACCGGGCTTCGCCGATCTCCCGCGTCGGGAACCCGGCTGACGGAATGTTGGGCCGCGCGGGTTCCGGGGTCCCGCCATCCGCCATCGGCGCGTGGTGCCGGTGGGGGGGCGCCGGACTCCCGGTCGGGGCCTGCGCGAGGGATGCCTCTGGGAGGGGCGTTGCGCTGCCGGTCGGCAGGCTGCCGTGGGCGATGCCGGCACGGACCGGCGCACCGGGCGTTCCCGCTGCGCCCGCTCCGATGCCCTGCGCATCCGCGGCATCCGGTGGACGGTCGCGTGCGCCACGCTCGTGTCCTGCTGAGGACCCCGGAGGTGTCACGCCTGTCACTTGGCCGACGAGCCGTGAAAAGGGATTCTGATACAATGTTCGAGGGGTCGGCGCGCCGCGACCTCCGCCCTGCGCCCTGCCTTTCGACCCATGTACCCGAAAGGAGAGACGCCGCCGCGCACCGGTTCGGCCAGTAATGACGCGATCGAGCGGGCATGACGAGGTCACGCTCACCACCGCAGCCGATCCCACGCGCCCATGGTGGCTCTCGCGGGACTCCCTTCTTGTGTTCCTTGGGCTCGCTGCGGTCACCGCGGGTGCCCTCTACGTCCGGTACAAGGACATCCTCGCGAATCCCGTTCTCGCCGCCGAGGACCCCTACACCCAGGTGCTCCTCACCCGCGAGGACCTCCTCCGCGGGTACTTCGGCGAAAGCCACTGGCTCGGCATGAAGCGACTATACCCCGTGGGCCTCGCCGCCCTCCTCGGCACGATGGTAGCGACAACAGGCTTCGACACGTTTGCCCTCGCCCAGTACGGCGCGCCCATCCTCGGCGCCATCGGCGTCCTCGGGATCGCGGTGTTCGCGTGGCGGGAAGCCGGTGCGGTTGCCGGCATCACGGCGGGCGCGCTTCTTGCGACGGCGCCCGAGCACGTCTTCCGGAGCAACCTGTGGGTGCCCACGGCGCTCGACCTCGCCCTGATCCCGTGGTACCTCATGGCCGTGGTCGCCGCCATGCGCGGGAACCGGGTGTGGACGTTCGTCGCGTTCGCCCTCGGCCTCGCCATGACCCTCGCCCATCCGTGGACGAGCACCCTGATCGTGGCCGCCACGGGCGCGTACATCCTGTTCTTCCTCATCGCGAAGGATGGGTCCAACGCCCGCGTGCGGGATGCCGTCGGGGTCATGATGGCCGCGACGGCCATCGCGGTCGTGGGACTCCTCGATGTCCTGGCGCAGGACGCGGACAAGGGGGTCGCCATGGGCGCGTACGCCATCGTGGCCGCGAGCGGACTCGGCCTCACGGCACTCCTCCTCATCACCCAGGGCGGCGGACGCTTCCGCGTCGCGCTCCCCGACACCGCCCTCCGCGGCCTCGTGGGAACCCTCGCGGGAGCCGGCCTCGCGGCGGGCGTGTTCATGGCCATGGCGAGTGTCCTCCAGACTCCGCCGGATCACGTGAACTACGTCCACATGATGCGGCTGCCGCTCGTGGCCACGGCGCTCCTCGGCCTTGCGCTCATCCTCCCGACGCGCACGCCCCTCGGCCTCATGGGCCTCGCGTTCGCCGCCGTCACCGTCCCCCTCACCCTGTGGGACCTGTTCGACCTCTGGTACCTGCCCCACCGGACCATGGCGTATGTGACGATCGCGGCCGCGCTCATCGCTGCGAACGGGCTGCAGTCCATCGCCTCATGGGGCCCCGGCCTCATCGCCCGCACCCGGCCCACGGCCCGTCCCAGCGCCATCCTGGCCGCCATCATCATCCTTGTCGTTCCCGCGGTCGCCGCCGAGAACGCGGACCACGCCTTCGAATGGCACCGGTACTATGACGGCCCATCCGATGCCCTCCTTCGCAAGGCCATCGAGGACACGGGAACCGGCGCCCTCGTGGTGGGCAGCTGGCAGGCCAGTCTCATCGGCAAATCCTACGCCGGGGACCCCCCGCTCGTCCACTACCGCCCCGAGTACTTCATGAACCCCGTGGACCGGCAGGCGCTCATCGACCGGTACCCGTCGCCGCTCTACGTGTTCGTCGATGCGTACGTGGTCAAGAAGACCGGGTACGACGAATCGTTCCTCCACACGGGCGAGTACGAACTCGTCGCCGAATCCGGACCCACGCGCCTGTACCGCCTCCACGATTGGGCGGATGCCGGGCCCGCGGAGGCGAACGCGTGAGCGAACCGGATCCGGGCACCCGCGCCGACCCCGATGAGGGTCCTGGCCCGGGCCTTGGCTCTCTCGGCGCATCCCACGACGGCCGGGACGCGGCCTTCCGCGTTGATGACCGCCCGCGCCATGACCGCCCCAGCGTCACGGTCCTCATCCCTGCAAAGAACGAGGAGGAAGGCATCCGGCAGACGTTGAGTGCAATCCCCCGCGCCGCGTTGAAGAGCCGCGGGTACGACGCGGAGATCCTCGTGGTGGATGGCCGGAGCGACGACCGCACCCGCGAGTACGCAAGGACCCACGGCGCGCGCATCATCGTGCAGAACGGCCGCGGCAAGGGCGATGCGGTGCGTCACGCGCTCAAGGAAGCCCGCGGCGACATCATCGTCATGCTCGACGGGGACGACACGTATCCCGCGGATGCCATCCCGGACTTCGTGGACGCGGTCGCAAACGGGCTGTGTGACGTGGCGTTGGGAAGCCGCCTGAGGGGCGTTCGTGAACCCGGGGCCATGCGCGGCCTGAACCTGGTGGGGAACGTGGCCTTGAGCACCATCGGCGCCACCCTGTACGGCCGCGGCATCACGGACGTGTGCACCGGCATGTGGGCGTTCCGTCGGGAGGATGCCGCCCGGGCGAGCCTGACGAGCAATGGCTTCGACCTTGAGGCGGAACTCTTCGCGAAGTTCTCGAAGCTCGGCCTCCAGTTCGTCGAGTACCCGATCACGTACCGCGCTCGCGCCGGGCCGACCAAGCTCAGCCGATTCCGGGATGGGTTCCGGATTGCCGGCCGCCTCTTCCGGGAACGGTGGACGGACCTGCCTCCGGATGGCGCCGTGGAGCGACCGAAGGGACGGGTCGTGCGGCGGGATGCGCCGCCGCGACGCGCAAGCACCGGCAAAGGCGGCCTTTGAGTCGGCGGGTCAAGGCGGACGCGAGGGGTCGACGGTGCGCGTCCCGTCGGCTTGCACCGTTGGCGGCTCCTCTCGCGTCAACGGGGCGGCGCGTCGGCAGCGGCGTCATCCCCGGTTGACCGGGCGCTGTTCAAGGCCTCGCGCGATGCCGCATAGGGATCGGGTGATCGTCCTTGCCGTGCGGCCAGGTCCACGGCGCGTCCCCGAGCCGGGCCGGCGGAGTGGGCGTGGTGTCCTGCGGACGCGCCGGGGGTCCGGGCGTCCATGCGACGGGGACAAGATGCCGACCAGCGTGCCGGAAGGGATTATGCCCCATGGGCCCACATGGGGCGACGTGGATGCACGCGCACGGCTCTCCGCGGCCCTCGAAATCCTGAAGGATACGGACCATGACGTTCCCTCGCTCGATCCCTTGAGCGTGGATGCCGCCGAATGGACCCCGATCCTCGAATGGGGCGCCCGCTTCGCCGAACGCTACAAGCACGTCACCTTTCCCAAGGATGCGAGCGGCCCATGGCCCGTCCTCGAGGTCAAGGACGAACGCATCGCCATCGACGTCCTCATCCCGCCGAGGCCGGATGTGGGCCGCGACGGCGTGAGCGCCCTCGCCCGTGCTGCGGCCCGCCACTTCGGCGAACCGGTGCGCCCCCGTGTCATCGCCCTCGACTACCATGCCTCAGCCCACGTGACCGAGGTTGCGCTGGAGAATTGGGTGTACGGTGTCGCAACGCTGTATGCCTGGCCGGAGCCCGCGCCCGAACCCACGGACCCCCGCATCCTGAAGGCCCAGCACGCCGGCTGGGGGACCCTCATGCGGGAGACCAACCTGCGTCCCCACAACCGCATGGTCATCGAGGGGGGCAACCACGGCGTCTTCCTGGAGGATGATGCCTTCGCCGATGTGGCGGGCGTGGTCGCCTGGCTCCCCAAGGACACCCTGATCTTCGAGGCGAACCCCTTCGTCGCGCGCCCGCGGAACGACCCGGAACTCGTCCGCTGGTTCAGCTGGGAGCGCAAGCGCGCGGAAGCGTTGGGCTGCGGCTGAGTGCCCCACGATCCAGGCGACGACCTCGGCGGCGGCCCGTTCGCGACTTCCGTGGCGAAGGCGCAGTGGACGTCGGGGGATCATCGTCCGGGATGCCCGTCATGCGGTCGTCCGCGAGGTCTTATGGCGACCGTTAAGGAAGTGCCCGTTCCACGGTCCGCGGCGCCCCAACGAAGATTATCGCGGGTGCCGCGAAGGATTCACCGCGAGTGGACGTTCACCCGCACGGCTCCACGCGCAGATGGGAGGCTCATGCGACCGTGGATCGTCGTGGTGGCTTCCCCTCCGATGGTGATCCGGCCGCCGGGCGCAGGCTGCACGATGGCGACACCGCCCCGGAGTCCGCTCCCGCCATGGCCGAAGCGCCGGATGCCACGGGCAAGACCGGTGCCGAAGGCGTGGTTTGCCGCGGCGAAGTGGGCGCGCGCCCGGAACGGGTTCTCCACGACCGGACCCCGGTCCCACGAGAAGTCCCGGACGAGGGCGTCGGTGCCGCGCTCATCCGTGTCGAACGTGACGGCGGTGATGCCGTCGAAGTCCCGGGCGTGGCCGCGGGCGCCCGAGGCGGGTCGGAACCGGTCGAACCCGTCACGCTTCGGGAAGTGGATGACAAGCCGGTCGTCCACGAGGAGGGGGATCACGTCCTGCACGTCGGACGCCGACATGTCGAGGACCCGCGCAATGGCGGCGATCTCGGTGGGGTCCGCCGTGGGGGATGCGTCCGGCGTCACATGGACACTCTCCACGTTCCCGCCGGCGAATCGGATCTCGACCGGGTGTCGGGAACCGTCCGGAGCCTCCTCACTGAGGCCCACCGTGTCCTGGTCCGGGAAGAGGCCGCTCTCGGCGAGCGCATGGAACGTGCCGAGGGTCGCTTCGATCGAATGGCCGGCCGCGGCGCCGTCCCGGGTGTAGGCTTCGATCCGGAACGAGGTGTCGGGGCGGTCGCTGGCAAACAGGAACCCCGTCACGGGGGCGCCGATCTCGGTGGCGAGGAGCGGGATCATGGCCGGCGGCAGGTCCTCGGTCTGGGTCACCACGCCCACCGGCACGCCGCTCAAATGTCGTGGACCAAAAACGTCCACCATGCGGAATGCCGCCCGTGCCCCATCCACCATCACTAGACGCCATGGACGCGCGAGGTCCTTGAAGGATCGCACGACAA
Source organism: Thermoplasmatota archaeon (assembly GCA_041599855.1). GTDB lineage: Archaea > Thermoplasmatota > SW-10-69-26 > JACQPN01 > JAJPHT01 > JBFILE01. Next base: position 15,500 of record JBFILE010000011.1, on the reverse strand, counting down.
CGTATGTCTGTCACCCGGGGGAAACGCGGACAATCCACGGATCGGGGCCGGGGCGCCTGCGCGGGATGCCGGCACGGACGACCCTGCGGCGGATGCCGGACGGCAACGCGCGAGGCGGGCGGGATAAGGCTAACGGCGGACGGGTGCAGGCGGAACGCGAAGGGGAATGGACGCGGGCCCCACGCGACGTGGGAACCGGGGACGGTGGTGGTGGTGGTGGTGGTGGTGTGCCGGTGGGATGCGCTCGTACCGGGTGGGTCGGCGGGATGGTCGTGGCGGGCCCCCCCGCGTCGGCGGTGCAGCAGGGGACGCCGTGCGGACCACGCGCCCCGGCACCCTGGCCCGGCCGCGGATCCGCAGGGCCGGCCCGCGATCCAGGGCCCCGGAGGCGGGGATTCCCCAGATGTCCGACGCGAGGACGTTGGCGTTCCCCTCACGTTGTCACGGCCGGTGACAGCCCAGCCTCTTTAAGGTCCCCGCCCGAGTTGCCGGAAGAGGCGTTGCCATGGCTTCCCGAATCCCCATCATCCTCGCGACCGCGATCCTCGCCGCATCGTTCGGCGTGCCCACAACCATCGCCGACGGCGAATGCGCCGGCTCCTCGTACCTGCAGGGCGGTGGAACCGATGAGGACGCCATCCCCATCCTGCCCATCGTGGGCACCCTCGCCTACGTCCGCCTCAACGGCATCATGCCTGAGGTCTGGATGGAGGAGAACAACGTCGAAGGCCTCCAGGACTCGGCCCGGGAACGCGTGTACCCGAACGACCCCAGTGGCGAGTGCCGCACGACCATCTACGGGAGCGACACAAACCTCCTCATGTCCCTCACGGCGTGATCCCCCCTTTCGACCCCGGGCAACGGCCCGGGGTGCCGCATGGCGAACGCATCCTGTACAAGGATTGGCACAGAACCATTAATCAATGAGACCCCTTTTGACGCCCTTCCGGTCAGCCCCGCGCGCTGACCATTTCCAATCGAATCGGACCGTTCTCCTTCATAGGAAACGGACCGGACCGTCCGCCACCTTCCGGAGGCCTTCCGTTGCGCAGCAACCATCCGTCACCCATCGCTCCGTCCCGTACCCGCATCCCGACCCCTGTCGCCCGCTTCCTGCTTCTCGTTCTCGTCGCAAGTGCATTCGCACCCGCCGTGACATCGGAAGCTGCCGGGGACCTTGATGACGTCCGCGTCTACCACTCCCCCGTGCTCGTCGCGACATCCTCCCAGGATGCCAAGGCCTCCACGCCCCTCGGATCCCAGGATGTGAGGGTCCTCGACGCATACCTGTACGACGATGATTCATCCAGCACCGTCGACACCTTCGACGAGATCACCCTGGAATGGCACGATGCGTCCGGAAGCGCACTCGCCGTTCCCTCCCTCTCCTCCTTCGACTTCCTGTACGCCATCAACGGCGGCGCCGCCCGGGTCATCGCACGCGCCGAGTTCGACGCCCCCGCGAACCTGTGGCGCTTCGCGGAACTGAAGAACGGTGCGAACCCGTCCTGCAGCCCTGCCTGCGACATCACCGCATCCTCGTTCTCCTTCAACGCCCTCAAGATCAAGCCGGCGGACCTGAAGGCCGAGGACGCGATCCACCTCACCCTCGACTTCTCCTTCGCGACCTCGACCACGCCCTTCCAGGTGCAACCGGTCGTCCCGCAGGACAGTGTGAAATTCATCCTCCCCGGCACCGTCGTCCCCGGCCCCGCCCCCGCGGTCGGATACGCCGAATCCCAGGGGCCCACCGCCGGCGACTTCGCCGGCACACTCCTCACCCTCCACGGGGCCCCCGTCGCCGTCCGCATCATGGATGCCGCAGGCCACGCCGGCTCCATCGTCCCCGCGACCGGGTTTGCCGTGACCACCGACGACACGGTGACCCTCTGGGGCGGGCGCTTCGACGCCTCGGACTACTTCATCGACAACACGCCGGTCGCCTGGGCCATCACCCCCACCGGCAACGCCACCCTCGGAAGCCCCGTCGGCCTGTCCTCGACGGTGGACTTCACCAAGCCGGGTGCCCTCGGCGTTGCCATCACCCACGACACCCTGACAGGCGCGAACGCCGCCTTCACCGTCGGCACGGGTGTCCTCGCCCTCGTGGATGTCCAATGCCCCTCCTCCGTGAAGGCGAATGGGGAGTTCGCGTGCACGGGAACAGGAACCGATGCGGACGGGAACCCCGTCGATGCCCCGGACGTCACCTTCACCGCCACCGACAAGGACGGCACGGACCTCGAAGCCACGGAGACCGGGTTCAAGGCGCCCGCCTCGCGGAGCCTTGGCCCCCTCACGATCACCGGAACCTCCGGAACCGTCCAGGGAACCGAGAGCCTCACCATGGCACCGACCCTCACCACGATCCGCATCCGGGACGCGCCGGGCGGCGGCGGCAACGACCTCACCGGCATCACGCGCACGGCGGATGACTCCATCAGCGTGTGGGCCGCCGGATACGATGAGGATGACACGTTCTTCGCCGAGGTCGGCGACTCCTGGGAACTCACCCCTGGAACCATCGGCACCATCGGCACCGCGGCCGGGAACGGCTTCACCATCGCCTTCGAGAAGGCAACCACCGGGGAATTGAAGGCGAAATCCGGCACCGTGGAACGGAAGATCCCCATCACCATCACCCACGGTGCCGAAGTCGCGAGCGCAGTCACCTGCCCCGAATCCGGCGTCGCCGGCACCGACGTCACATGCACCGTGACCGGCACGGACAGCGACGGGAACACGTTCGCGTCCTCCGCCACGTACATGGTGACCGACGCCGCAGGGAACGGCCTCGATGGCGACGGCGACGGCATCTTCACCCTCCCCACGTCCACCGATGCGGCCCCGGTGACCGTGGTCGCGACCACGACCAACGGCGACCGCACGACGACCCTCGGGATCGGACCCGGCGCCCTCGCATCATTCACCCTCGACTGCCCCGCCAAGGTGGAAGTCGCGACCGTGGTGAGCTGCACGGCGACCCACGGCCGGGACCAGTACGGGAACGCGGCACCCACCGGCACCCCGACGCTCACCGGCACCGACCAGTCGGGCGCGGCCCTTCCGGCCGACAGCACCGGCGTGACCGTTCCCGAGCAGGTGGCCGACGGCCCCGTCGCGATCACCGGCACCCTGCCCGGAGGCATCCAGGCGTCCGACTCGGTCGGCCTCGACGCGAGCCACGTCGTCTCCTTCGACGTGGGCTGCCCGACCACCGCCACTGCCGGCGCCACCGCCACCTGCATCACCATGAACGGCGAGGACGCATACGGCAACGCGGTCACCGGCTTCGCCGCCGTCTTCGCGGCCGTCGACCAATCCGGCGTGGACCACGACACGAACGGCGACGGTTCCTTCACGCTCCCCAGGAAGGTGTCCGACGGACCCGTCGTCGTCACCGCCTCCACGGCCCACGCATCCGGGTCCAGGGAGATCACCATCGAAGCCGGCATTGCCAGCGCCTTCAAGGTGTCCTGCCCGACGACCATGGTGCCGGCCACCGAGTTCACCTGCTCAACGACGGACTGGAAGGACTCCCACGGGAACACGGCCATCCCCCTCGATGTGGCGTGGACCTTCACGGACATCGCGGGCGACACCCTTGCAACGAGCGCTGTGGCCAGCCCCTCGTTCACCACCCCGGAACGTGTCCAGGACCTCGGCGTCCGCGCAGTCTCCGAGAACCACGAGGATTCCGTGACCGTGGGAATGACGGGCGGCCCCCTTGCGGCCTACGACCTCTCGTGCCCCGGGACGACCGCCGCCGGTGCCGACGTCACCTGCAGCGTACGCAGCCTTGTGGATGCCTTCGGAAATCCCACGACCCATACCGTTGCCACCCGCCGTGCCACCGACAACGACGGGTCATCCCGGCCCGTGACGGCGACCGCCGTTGCCGGCGGTGAGGACCTGACCTTTAAGGCGCCACAATCCGTGGAAGCCGGTCCCATCGCCCTCTCCATTGCCTACGATGACATCGAGCGGCACGCGCAATCCGCCGTCGAACCCGCGGCCGCGGCGACCTTCACGCTCACCTGCCCCGAGTCCGTCATCGTGGCGCGCAGCTTCACGTGCGACGTCACGAACGTCCGCGACGCCTACGGGAACCTGCGCACCGGTGACGTGCCTTCGTACCGGATGACGCCCGCCGACAACACCGCTGCGGGCACCTCCGATGACGGCACATTCACCGCCCCCGGCCGTGTCTCATCCGGGCCCGTCGGCATCCTCGCCACCGTGGGGACCGCGACCGCCGCCCGATCCGTGGCCCTTCTCGCTTCGGACCTCGCCGCCTTCGATGTCACCTGCCCCGGGGCGGCCACCGTGGCCACGGACGTCACCTGCACCGTCGGGAACGGCCGGGACGCCCACGGGAACGCGGTCCCCACCGGGGACGTGACCCTCAAGGCGTTCACGAAGTTCACGCGCGAACTCGCGGTCGACGACGCAGGATCCTTCACCCTCCCGACGCGGGTGGATGAAGGCACCGTCATGGCGCGCGCCACCGCCGCGAACGGCGTGACCGCCAAGGCGTACATCACCCTCCTCGCCGGACCTCTCGCGTCCCTCGCACTCACGTGCCCCGCAAGCGTGCAGGTGGACACTGTCATCCGATGCACCACCTCCAACGGCGCCGACCAATACGGCAACCCGACCGGGCTCGACGGGGTCACCGTGCAGGCCGCCGATTCTGCCGGAGGACCCCTTGCCCCCACCAGCCCCGGGACATTCCCGGTGCCCACTTCGGTTACGAAGGGACCCGTTACCGTGCAGGCGACGAACGGTCAGACGATCCTCAAGACCGCCACCACCGCACTCACCGCGGCCGGACTCCACACCTTCAACCTCGGCTGTGCGCCCACGGTCACCGTGGGCGCCGAGTTCACGTGCACGGTCGCGGGCGGCGCGGACCGCCACGGGAACCCCGTGGACCCCCGCCACGTGAACCTGACGGGCACCGATTCCAGCGGCACGAATCTCCCGGGCAACAAGCCCATGTCCTTCGTCGCCCCCGGCGATGCGACCCGCGGACCCCTCACGGTCATCGGAAAGCAGGCGGACATCATCCGGTCGGCCCACGTGGACCTGACCGCGAGCACCGCCAGGACGTTCTCATTCACGTGCCCCGCGCGCGTCGTCGTGGACACCATGGTGGCATGCACCGTTGGCGCGTCGAAGGATGCGTACGGGAACGTCCTGGCTCCGCCGACGGCAACGGTCACAGTGACCGACGCTGCAGGTACGGTCATCCCCTACGATGACGCGACGGGTGGCGCGCGCGTCCCCGGTGATGCCAGCCGTGGTCCCCTCACCATCGTCGCCGTCGCCGGTGACATGCGGGAGACGCGCACCCTCGCCATCGGCGCGGGGGCGGTTGCGGCGTTCACCCTGAACTGTCCGACGAGCGTGGTGGAACGCACCCCCGTCCAATGCCGCACCTCGGAAGCGGTGGACGCCAACGGGAACCGGGTGGCGACCCCCTCCGCGCATTACGTCGTCACGGATGCGGACGGAATCGATCTCGACCCGAACAACGACGGCAGCTTCACGGCATCCCGCCGCGCAGCCTCGTCGCCCATGACGGTGACGGCGACGGTCGATGGCGTCACACGCACCACCACCATCGCGGTGGTCACCGCGCCCCCCGCACCGGCTCCCGCCACAGGCGGTTCGCCCTCCTCCTCCTCCAATCCCCCGCCCCCGGCGCCCTCACCGGAAGCCTCCACCTTGGACGTGGACTGCCCCGAGGCGATCGTCGCCGGCGTCGTCACCTGCACGGCCACCGCGCGAAAGGCGGACGGCACCACGGTCTCGGTCACGGTGACCTACACGGTGACCGACAAGGATGGCGTTCCCCTCGACCCCGACGGGGACGGCACGTTCACGCTGCCCTCCTCCACGGCCCGCGGGCCCCTCACCCTTGTTGCAACGGGCGGTGGCGTCACAAGCGCCCGAGAACTCCGGATCCTCGCGGCGGCACCCGACAGCGTGACCCCCCGCCCGCCCGTGCCGACCCGGTTCACCGCCGGATCCCCCGTGACCGCCGCGTTCACCGTCACCGACAAGCACGGGAACCCGGCGAACGACGGCACCCCCATCACCCTCGTGGTGGAAGGCGCCGACGGCGGCACCCTCCACACGTTCCGTGCCACGACCGCGGGCGGCGTCGCCACATTCCGCGACATGATCGTCGATTCCGACGGCACCGTTCGCCTCGCGGTCCTCGTGGACGGCGCCCGCCTCGGGAGCGTCGGCGCAATCGTGGCCCCGCGCGCGGACACCGGAACCGATGGCACCGACCCGGGAACCGGGACCACGGACCCGGGCAGCGGGACAACCGACCCGGGCACGGGCACCACGGACCCCGGATCCGGAACGGGCGTCCGGAAGGTCACGGTTCCCGTCACCCTCCCCGCGGACCTTGAGGCCCTCGCGCGGGTCACGGTCGAAAGCCGCACGGCCTTCGATGCGAAGAGCATCATCACCGAAACGTCCGTCGCCCCCAGGGCGGGCTGGCCCCGCCTCGGGGACGGCTACGCGTCCATCGGCTACGTCGCCTATGCGGTGCCCGGAGCCGAGGACGGCGCGCGCTTCACCATCCTCTCCGGGACCACGGTGCCCCAGGACTTCCGGGTCCTCGTCATTGAGGACGGTGCATGGAAGGAAGTCCCGGCGAGCATTGGACGCAGCGTGGACGGCCTTGTCGAAATCACGGTGGACGCGCCCGGAAGCGGCGTGATCGCCCTCGTGAGTTCCGTGGACGTTGCGCCCGACGGCGGCACCCTCTCCGGCGGCGAAGCGGAAAGCCGCAGCATCGAGGAGCCCACCGGCTTCAACTGGTTGCCCGTGATCCTCATCGGACTCGGCGCCGCCATCGTCATCACGGTCGTGCTCGTGATCCGGAGGTGATGACGCCCGACACCGGGGACGGCCGCCCCATCCCGGGCCCGCGCCGTTTCCCGGTGGTCACTCGGCGGCCGCGACCTTGGTCGCGACCCGTTCATTGAACCACGCATCGATGATGCGGTTCGTCTTCGGGTAGTACGTCTCGATCTCAAGGACCCCGCCAAGGCCCTGCAGCGCGACCACGGCATCCTCGACGCGACCCACCGACGGCAACTGCAGGTTCAGCACCGCAACCGGCGCCGGAGCACCGTCCCTTCCGCGCGGATTCGTGGACGGCCATGCCTCCGGTACGCGCTTCATCGCCTCCGCGGCCACCGGTCCCGGCGCGACCCCCGGTTCCAGGGCAAGGATGAGGCGGGCGAACACCGATCCCTCCCATCGGGTGAAGTCAAGGTCCGGCGCGCTCCAGATGGCGCCCGCGCGCACGAGTTTGTCGTAGTGCTTGTGGAACGTGTTCACACTGATGCCCACGTCCGCGGCCATCTCGGCAAGGGTGGCGCGCGGTGCCGCGCCGCGGAGGGCGGCGATGACCCGCCAACCGAGGGGCGTCGGGGACATGGTGGGTTCGGGCGGAACCCACGAATGGGGCGGCTCGACCTCGGCAACGCCCGGGATCCGGGCGATGAGGCTCGTTCGACGGGTGACTGCGGCGGCGCCATCATCCACGAACCCCACGCCCACCCATTCCCCCACATGCTCGAGCGAATGGACGATGCCGTCCACGAGGGCGACGCTTTCGAGGACGTGACCCTTGCTCCCGGCATCCGGCACGCGGATGCCGCAGGCAGCCACGCCCACACCGAACAGGCGCGCGCTCGGGAGGGTCGTGAAACGGCGCAGGAAGCCCGCATCCTCCCACGCCCGGATTCGACGATGGATCACACTCCGGTCCACGCCGAGCCGCTGGCTGATGTCTCCCGCGGACACGCGAGGGTCCGTGCCGCCGAACAGAAGGACCTGATCCCGGCAGAACTCGCGCAGGATACGACTGTCCAGGTCGTCCATCGCAACGCCATCGACTCAGGGTCACTTGATCCTTCGGATGGGAAAACGTGGCGCGTCCTGCCACATTGTCCCAAGGAACCGCCCCCGATGCGGGAATCCGGCGCGATCCCTGCCCGGCGGGGATATGATCCCGTGGTGCAACGGTTGCCTCGGAGAGCCCCATGGTTTCCCTTATCGTCAAACACAAGGTGGCGGACTACGATCGCTGGCACAACGTCTTCACGTCCCTCGACGCGGAACGAACGGCCCAAGGGTGCACCGCGGCCCGCGTGTCGCGGTTCGTGGACGACCCGTCCATCGTCGTCGTCACCCAGGACTGGCCCACGGTCGATGCGGCGAAAGCCTACGCCGCGAGCCCCCGCCTCCGCGAGGCCATGTCCACCGCGGGCGTCCTCGAGAAGCCTGTCATCTACCTCGTCGAGGACACGGAGGCCTGAGTCCCATGCGTGCCCATCGGGTCGCGGCCGTGTTCTACGGGGCATGGGGCGCCCTGCACGTCGCCTTCGGTCTCATGATGCTCATTGCCGGATTGAGCGGCACCGGCGGCGACGCGGCCCGCATCGTCGCAACGGCCGCGCCGGAGGCCGTCGGGGAACCCGCGGCGGCCGTGGGAGGCATCATCCTGCAGCATGCGTGGAACCTTCTCATGTTCGGCGTCATCGTCGGCGCCCTTGCGGTGTGGAACTGGCGGCGGGAAGCCCTCGTCATCAACACCGTCATCGCGAGTGCCGCCGACATCGGGTTCATCGCGTTCGTCCTCATCCCGGGCCACATCACCCTTGCCGACGGACTCCTCGGACCCATCCTCTGGATCGGCGGCGTGATCGCCACCGGGTTCGCCCTTGCCGACAAGAGCGGGGATTCCCGGCCGGCAGCCACGGCGTGAACGCGTCCCATGGTGGCATGGGTGCGCCCGGAACCCCGCGCGTGCCCGCTGCCAGGGAGCGGCAGGGTGCCGCGTGGGGGTCGGGCCAGGCCGGCGCGGCCCGCCACGGCGACCGGACCGGCCCCCGCCCGCGGCGGCAGGAGGCGGGCCGACACCACCCGCCGATCAGGGTGATTCCTGGTTGCCGGCCGCCTTGTCATCCCCGGCAGGCGGTTTCGACTCGGGCGCGGGCGGCTCGCCGGTGCCGGCCTTGGCGTCACCGTCCGGAGGTCCGCGCGGGGCGCGAGGCGGCCGCCGCCGGCCGCGGCCACGGCCCCGGCCTGTGCCCCCCTCGGACGCGGGGCCGGGGCCGGGGTCGGATTCGTCTCTTGTCCGGTTCCCGCTCCCCCCCGCGCGTCCCGTGCCGCTCCGGGGCCCTTTCGCTGACGCACTTCCCTTGCCCCGACCGGGGCGCGCCCGTTTCGGCGCCACCTTCCGGACCTTGTCCTTCAGGAGCTTCGGGAGCCGCCGGTCCAGTTGCACCGCAAGGAGGCGCGCGTCCGTCCATCGCAGGAGGTCCAGCGCGCCCGGGTCAAGGCCCCGGATGCCGCCGTCGTCCCCCCACGCAAGGGCAAGGGTCGGCGTCCCGGCGCCGCGGGCAAGGCCCAGCGCGTACAACGCCGTTGCCGCATCGTCCCCGATGTGGGCGACGACAAGGTCCGCGCCGGTGACGCGCTCGATGAATGCGCGGCCCGGACTCGACCAGTGGCCGCGGCTCGTGTGCTCGATGACGGCGCCGGGCGCGTGGGCCCGGAGGCCGCGGCGGAGTGCCGCATCCGCTTCATCCACCGCGTCCGAGGGACCCGGCGGGGCGACGACGAGGATGTGGGGGCCGCCACCGATCTCGGGCGCCGTCGCAAGGCCCACGAGGAGCTCGGCGAGGGACTCCGCGAGTTTCACGCGGCGCGGGTCCGGGCGCCGGAGGCCCATGAACGCATTCCGCAGGTCCGCATTCGGGAACGGCCGCTTCGCGGTGCGCAGGTGCTCCTCCCAGAGGTCCTCGCTCGTGGACTGCTCGATGGGAAGGGGAACCACCGGGATGCCGCGGCGGGCCGCGTCCTGGACGGTGTCCTTCAGGTAGCTGCCGTTCCCGGCCACGAGGAGCACGTCCGCATCCCGGAGGGCCTGCACCTCCACGGAACCGGCACCCGCCTCGGGCGCAAGGGGCGCGAAGACGGCGTCCGCGACCGCGCTCGGAACCTGCGCGCCCTCGGCCGCATGGATGCGGAAGTCAGGCGCAGGCGCATCGGTGTTCGCGGCGGCATCCGACCCTTCGTACCCGGCGCGCATGGCGATGCCGAAGCCGCTTGCGGACGCCACCGCGAGGGAGGCGCCGGCTTGCCGCAGATGGGTACCGAGGTGACGCGCGAAACCGTCCCAAAGGCCCGGTTCCTTCAAGCCGCCGATGACAAGGATTCGAGGTCGCACGCGGGGGCAAGGGGCGCATCCCGTGATGAGGGTTCGGGTGCCCGGAGGTGCGGGCGCCGCCGGATGCCGACGGGTGCCGATGCGGACCGCGCAGCGCCGCCGGGCGCGGTCGGCTCGCGAGGAGCGCTCGTCAAGGGCCATGATCGGAGCGCGCCGCGTACAGGTGCCGACGGGGGCCGTGCGCGAAGCGGGCCTGTCATCACGGCCCACGCCCTGAACGGCATCGAAAACCGCGGGGGGGCCCACGCGCCCACGGCCCGCGGTGGGCCGCCGAGCAGAATCCGGTATCGCGGCACCGCGCCCGCAGCGGCCGGGCCCACCCGGGGGCGGACATGCGCGGGGAAACCTTGAACCGGTCCACCGGCCACCTACCTTCGGGGAGGCTCTCCACCGTGCGCGCCGTTTCGATCATCGTCATCATGCTGTTCCTCATGGCTCCCGCCCTGCCGCCGGCGGCCGCGAACCACTTCCTCGTCCACGACCTGACGGAGGACCCGTTCCCGGCGGCAACCCTGGAGGACGACGGTGCTGTCCTCGTGAAGCCCGGGAACACCCTCCACGGCATCGCGAACCGGGTGACGGCTCCCGGGCGGTCCATCGGCGACGGGGGCCTCTTCCTCGACACGCGCCTCGCCAACACTGCGGGGGCGAAGGCATTGGGCGTGAGCGTCGGTGCCCAATCCATGGTCTTCGCAGGGTCCGCCGGGTCCACCGCCGTCGATCACCCCGCCATGCTCCTGCCCGGCATCCACCAGCCGTTCGCCTGGTACGGCGAATGGTACGACCTCAACACGGACGGCGTCATCGACGACATCCATGACGATGCCTGCGGCGGCACCCCGTGCGCGGGGGACGAGTTCGCGTGGCGCGGATTCGCAAGCGAGGAAAGTGTCACCCTCGGCTTCTTCATCCTGCCACGGCAACGGTCCACGACCCTCGGCGTCCCGCCGTGGCCCGGCCTCTCCAGTGCGTCCGATCTCTCGGACCGCAACCAGATGGGCGACAACGGGTTCTTCCTTGAGGACCGGACGGCGCGCACCAACACGGAGCAGGGATGGTTCGGCCCGTACATGCGGAACATCGACGCCGGATTCCTTGCCACGCAGCAGACGGTGACCATCGCCGATGCCCTCCGCGTCTCGAAGGATCCCACGTTCGACGTGGCCGACCCGGACGCCCTCTACGATGTCGACCGCTACACCGGAGTCAGCCCCGACGTGGAGGCGCTCTACCTTTCGACGACGGCCACCTATCAGGGTCTCGGCGACTTCAAGCCGGCCGTGCCGCCCGAAGTCGCCGGGATGGCCCTCGACCTGGTGGACCAGGCCCTCATCGTCGAACAGTCCATCGCCTCCGAAGGCGTCGGCGTCATGGAGGACGCCGTCCTCGCAACCCTCGCGAAGGAACCCAACACGTCCGAGGATTCGTACGAGGGGCGGGCGCTCTTCGGCGGTCAAGGGGATTTCGTCGGCTCCTTCAACGACTACTCCGGATTCCAGGACCTTCCGCACCTCCTTTTCGATGCGGTTCCGCTGACGCCGGTCTGCGCCGCAACCTACGTCGCGGTGCCCGGCACGTCCGTCGTCGAGGAGGCGACCCTGTTCTGCCCGCGCCCGTCCTACCGGGCCACTGCGACCGGCGTCAGCACCGCCATGGGGACGACGTTCGCCCTCCACGGGGACCCCCTCGCCGCCTCCCGCAACGAGGCACGCACCGCCGGAACCCTCCTCTCCTTCGATGCCTTCGTCCTCCTCTGGCAGGACCGGAACGGCGACGCGCACGTGGGGACCGTCTGCGACCCTGCGACCGCGGCCTTCGATGCGGCCCGGAACGCGTGCCGGGACCCGCCGCGGCCGTGGCCCGGGGAACTGTCCTCCGAAGCCCAATCCATCTGCCCGTCCACCAACGTCCCGGGCACCTCGATCCGGGTGGGGCCCGTGGGCGGTGACTGGGGCGGCGCGGTCCTCATCCAGGACCACGGACAACTCACGCGCCAGGGGTACGGGAGCACGGTGCAATCCCTCGAAGGCGCGGGCGAGGTCCTCCTGCGCTGGGAAAGCGGCTGCACCGCGGGCGGCTCCTCCACGAGCCTACGGTCACGGGATGCGATCCTGCTTCCGCCCACCTTCGGCGCCACCCTCCGCATCGAGACGGCGGCCACGCTGCCCCGGTACGAGTTGAGCCACCTCGGCATTGAGATCGGACCCGAGACCGTGGTGGATGTGGACTACCTGCAGGCGCAGTTGTGAACTCGCAAGGGGGGCGGGGGCGGGGACACGGCAGCCCACGGTCCGTATGCAATGGAATCCTTGCCACCATGACAGGTGCGGCAAAAAGACCATGTCCACCCCCGTGCACCTCCAATCGGGAGGCCTCAGTCTGCGTACCGCCACCATTGTCCTCATCATCGCCCTTCTTGCCACCGCCGCACCCCTTGCGGCGGCCAGCCACTGGTCCCTCTACCGGGAAGCCGGTGACAACCATGTCGCGACGACCCTTGAGGATGACGGGGGCATGATCCGCGCGAGCGGGAATCCCCTCGACGGGCGCGTGAACCGTGTCGTTGCGCCCGGCGGCAGCCCCGGGGACGGCTCCCTGTTCCTCGATGCCCGCATGGCGACCCGCATCGGATCCGGCACCGCAGACATCGGGTTCGACGTCCACAGCAGTCTCGCCGCAGATGTCGCAGGTCGATCCGACCTGCTCCTCCCCGGCGAACAGCACCTTGCCGCGTGGTACGGCCAATGGAATGACTTCAGCAACGACGGCATTATCGACGACCTCCATGACGGCGCGTGCGACGGAGCGCCGTGTCCGGAGGACGAGTTCATCTGGCGCGGCGTCGGAAGCGGCGTCCACGGTGCCACCGTGACCGGCTACATCGTTCCGGTCCCGAGCGGCGGGGCGGCCATCCTCTCCACGAATGATTTCCTCCGGCCCCCGTACGTGGCCGCCTACACCAACGGATCCCGGATCACCCCCGTCGAATTGGATGACGGCACCGGCCGCACCAACGCCGAGCAGGGATGGACCGGAGCATTCTCCTACACGGCGGACGGCGGGTTCCTCACCGAGATCTCGAGCCTCGTGCTCGCCAACGCGCCGCCCGTCACCGGCGGGACGATCGGGTACGCGATCGACGACCCGGCAGCCCTCTACGATGTGGACAACTACGAGGCCGTGAGCCCGGAGGTCGGTGCGTTGTTCCTCAGCACGGTCGCGACCCTCCGCGGCATTGATGACACGTGGGTGCCCACGTACGGGCTCGTGCGTGACACCTACACGCCGACGTACTTCATGGCCCTGCAGACGGCGCTGGCAACGGTCGCGTCCGCCCAGGCCCTTGCCGCCGAGGTCCTGGACGCCGTGTCCACGCCGGACGCCGCAAGCTCCGTCCTGTTCTCGCCCCGCGACTCCAAGGAACCGAATACGGCGATGGACGACAGCGGCGGACGCGCCCTCTGGGGCGGGGGCCCGGGCGTGGACGGGGCCGGGAACTCGTACACGGGATACGACGACGGGTACCACCTCTACATGGATGTCATCGCGCGAACGAGTGTGTGCGCCGGCGCCTACGCCGAGGTCCCGGGCACGTCCATCGCGGAGGATCATACGGTGACGTGCCAGACGCGCAACGTCAAGCCCTATGCGATGAGCCCCTACGAGTTCGACCCCGCAGCCCGGTACGGAAGCGATGTCCGGTCCTCCTCAGTTAGCCTCCAGTTCGCGGCTCACATCGTCCTTTGGCGGGACCTCAACGGGGACACGCATCTGGGCAAGGTCTGCGATCCGGGCGATGCCGAATCGTTCGACCATGCCCGGAACACGTGCCGGGACGCGCCGCGTCCGTGGCCCCACCGCACCGCAAGCACCGAGCAGTTGTACGTGTGCCCTTCCACCGAGGCGAAGGGAACCACCTTCACCGTCACGCCCCTCGGCGACTGGGACCGGGCGTACCTCGTCAAGGACGTAGCCACCACGACGCGCCTCGCATACGATACGGAGAATGTGAAGCCGCTCGTCGGATCCGAGCCCGTGACCATCCGGTGGGAGGACGACTGCCGCGGGCCCACGGCCGTCGAGGACCTCCTCGCACGCGACGCCATCGTGTTCGCGAACGGCGGGAGCACGGTCCCCCTCCTCGTGGACGTCACGGTCACCCTGCTCGAATTCGTGGATGCGACTGCCGGTATCCGCGTCGTGGACGAATACGTCCGGGACGTGGACGTGATCCCGCCTGCCCTCTGAGGAGGGAGCGCGGGTCCGTGTATCCAGACGTGGAAGGGTAAACGTTCAAGCCCTGCCACGCCCAGCCCGGTTGCGGAGGCTTTCCGTGTCCCATGCTCCATCGTCCGCGATGTCCCGTTCCTTCACGGCCACGGTCCTGCTCCTGCTCCTTGCGGCTTCGTGGGCCCCGGTCGCGACGGCCTCCCACTGGGCGCTCTACGAGGAGGGCATCGACCGGACGGCGGGCGCCACCATGGAGGATGACGCGCAGGTCATCAACGCGCCCGGGAACCCGCTCCACGGCCGCGCGAACCGGGTGACGGAGCACGGAGGGACCCCCGGGGACGGCGGATTGTTCCTCGACGCGCGGTTCGCGAACCTTGCCGGGACGACAGCGGTGTATGCCGGTCCCGGCCTCGTGGGTCGCGACATCCTCCTGCCCGGCACGCGGGAACTCGCGGCATGGTACGGCGAATGGCTCGACTACGACGGGAACGCCGTCATCGACGACATCCATGACACCGCATGCGAGGGTGGTGAATGCGGCGGCGACGAGTTCCGATGGCGCGGCATCGCAAGCGGCCACCGCAACGACGTGCTCATCGCCTTCGTCCTGCCGCAGCAGGCGGGTACCTCGATCGGAGGCCCCCGCGGCGGGGTCCCAGGCATCCTCGCGTCGTACTCGGATTCCACGGGCTACGCATGGACGGAACTCACGGACAACACCGCAACCACCAACGCGGAGCAGTCGTGGACCGGCGCCGGTGCCACAAACTACGACCACGGCTTCCTGTCCTCCATCCAGACCCTCGTCGCAGGTCGCGCACCCTTCGTCCTCGGCGGCCAATTCCGCTACGACATCGATGCCCCGGAAGCGCTCATCGACGTGGACCGCTACGACGCGGTCAGCCCGGACGTGGAAGCCATGTGGAACGCGGTCCCCGGCATCCACTTCGAGGCCACCGACCCCGTCGTCGCCATCTACGACGACGTCGCGCAGGTCACG